>NZ_JBALPC010000120.1:0-14521 GCF_036965225.1 Bacillus sp. JJ1474
GTTTCGCAGAATTATAGCTGAACATTATTATTATCAGGATGAGGAGGAACAGCAGCAAATTCTTGAGATTATTCATTCCATCCTAGAAGGAAATAGAAAGGACCTTACCACTTTCCTGAGTGATGTAGATATGGAGGGGAATATTAAAAATACGATTAATGAAATCTTCCATGAGAATATTAACTTTTCCTTCGATTCCTTTGTGAAATTTAGATTGCGTCCAATAATGGACCAAATGGCCAAATATGTAGAAATTTCAATAGATGAATATAAAATGGAGCAAGAGTACCAAATGTTTATTCAAACTTTAAGGGATTTTTTAACAGGTAGAGAAGCGAAGTTCGACCACATTCATTTACTAATTGATGATGGCATTCATTTTTTTAATGAAAACTATGATGAAATGAAACGGGCGGATTTAGCACATATGATTGATAGAAGGCTTCTGATTAATCACCCTGTTTATGTGGATTCAGTTACGATTGCCCCATTGCTTTCCATTGCACCGGCCATTATTTATCTTTATACCGAGTATAAGGAGCAGGCACTCGTTAGAACAATCCAAAATATTTTTGAAGAAAGACTCGTGATAAGCTCAACTAGTAAATTTTATAAAAATAAAAGTATGCTAACGTATACAGCTGATGAAAAAATATAAAGATGCCCTTGATTTTCCTGAAATAACAAACTATAATAACGTACATAATATGAAGTGCATCAATTCTTAATAAATATAAGTTTTGATAAGGACAAGGGTATTCTTTTACGGTTTAAAGAGAGGGAAGGCAAGGCTGGAACCTTCCTAACACGAATAGAATGCTTACCACCTTTGAACTTCAGCTCGGAAATGGGCTGACGGTCACAAGCCGTTAAATTGCTACAAGTCATTTGACACATATTTTTGTGAAATGAGAAGTAGGGTGGAACCACGTGTTAATTACAACTCGTCCCTTTTTTAGGGACGAGTTTTTTTATTTTTATCCAAATAGGAGGATTTGCTATGTCAGATTTAATTAAAGTATCGTTTCCCGATGGGGCTGTAAAGGAGTTTCCTAAAGGGACGACAACAGAAGATATCGCTGCTTCTATAAGTCCTGGACTTAAGAAGAAGGCGATAGCAGGTAAATTCAATGGCGAAATGTACGACCTGCGCCGTCCAATTGAAGAAGATGGAGCGGTCGAAATCGTTACTCAAGACAGCAGCGATGCATTGGAAGTACTTCGCCACAGTTCAGCACACTTAATGGCACAAGCGATTAAGCGCCTATATAAAAATGTTAAGCTCGGTGTAGGTCCTGTCATCGAAGGCGGGTTCTACTATGATATTGATCTTGAGCAATCCTTGACTCCAGAAGATCTGCCGCTTATTGAAAAAGAAATGAAAAAGATCATCAATGAAAACATTGATATCATTCGCAAGGAAGTTAGCCGTGATGAAGCTGTTAAATTGTTCAAGGAAATTGATGATGAATATAAATTGGAGCTGATCGAAGCAATCCCAGCGGATGAGACAGTGACACTTTATGAGCAAGGAGAGTTTGTTGACCTTTGCCGCGGTGTTCACGTGCCATCTACTGGCAAGCTGAAGGAATTAAAGCTACTAAGCATTGCCGGTGCTTACTGGCGCGGAAACAGCGATAATAAAATGCTGCAGCGCATATATGGAACAGCTTTCTTTAAGAAGGAAGATTTAGCAGAGCATTTGCGCCTGCTTGAGGAAGCAAAAGAACGTGATCACCGAAAGATCGGGAAAGAGTTAAATTTATTTACAAACTCACAAAAAGTAGGACAAGGCCTGCCGCTATGGCTTCCAAAAGGAGCAACAATTCGCCGTATCGTTGAGCGCTATATTGTTGATAAGGAAGTACGTTTAGGCTATGACCATGTGTATACACCAGTTATGGGAAGTGTAGAGCTGTACAAAACGTCTGGTCACTGGGACCATTACCAAGAGGATATGTTCCCTGTCATGGAAATGGACAATGAGCAGCTCGTTCTTCGTCCGATGAACTGTCCGCACCACATGATGATTTATAAAAATGGCATTCACAGCTACCGTGAGCTTCCAATTCGGATTGCAGAGCTTGGAACGATGCATCGCTATGAAATGTCTGGAGCATTGTCTGGTCTTCAGCGTGTACGTGGAATGACATTAAATGACGCTCATATCTTTGTCCGTCCTGACCAAATTAAAGAAGAATTTATTCGTGTTGTCCGGCTTGTACTTGACGTGTATAAAGACTTTGGCATCGAGGATTATTCTTTCCGCTTATCTTATCGTGATCCGCAAGATAAAGAGAAGTATTTCGATGATGACCAAATGTGGGAAAAAGCACAAGCCATGCTGAAAGAGGCTATGGATGAAATTGGGCTCGACTATTTCGAGGCTGAAGGAGAAGCTGCTTTTTACGGTCCAAAACTGGATGTACAAGTAAAAACTGCTTTAGGCAAGGAAGAGACTTTATCAACAGTACAGTTAGACTTCTTATTGCCTGAGCGCTTTGATCTAACTTATATCGGGGAAGATGGCAAACATCATCGTCCAGTCGTTATTCACCGTGGTGTTGTTTCAACAATGGAACGCTTTGTAGCCTTCTTAATTGAAGAGTATAAAGGGGCATTCCCAACATGGCTTGCACCTGTTCAAGTTCAAGTCATTCCTGTTTCGCCAGATGTTCACTACGACTATGCAAAGGAAGTGCTTGAACAACTTAAAGCTGAAGGCTTCCGTGTGGAGCTTGATGACCGAAACGAGAAAATTGGCTACAAAATTCGCGAAGCTCAAATGCAAAAAACTCCATATATGCTTGTAGTCGGCGATAATGAGGTAGCCGAAAAGGCGGTCAATGTTCGTAAATATGGAGAGCAGAAATCTGAAACAGTTCCATTTGCAGATTTTATTGCGGGATTGAAGGAAGAAGTTAAAAGATAATTGAGATATATCGACAACTTTCCGAATATATCAGCGACTTTCTAGAGCTCTAAAGTTTGAGAAACTCTGCTCATTTATTGGAAAATCTCAAAAATGTATTGCATGATTCCGATACATTTGTTACAATTTTCTTCGTTGCAACAGAAATGAACGTTTGACATGAAAACATCTTTTGTGATATAGTTGCTAAGGTAAATTGAATACAGTTTGAGGAAAAGAAGAAGCACCCGCTTCTCACCTGATTGACGCAAAGAGCAGTTGGCAGGTTTTACGTAAACGTTGTTGTTTAAATTTTGTACGTAAAGTGTGGGTGTTGTCATCCACACTTTTTTTATTGGATTTAAACAGATCTGCGTCTCTTTGGAACAGATATGTTATGTATTCTTGCGAATGTAGCTTTCGTCCGGTGCAATAGGCTCTAATGCCTTCTTGACCCAAATGTTGTGTTCGCATATTAACCTTGGAGGTGTCTAACTATTAGCAAAGATATGTTGTTAAACGAGGGCATTCGCGCCCGTGAAGTTCGTCTTATTGACCAAAACGGCGAGCAATTAGGAATCAAGTCAAAAATCGAAGCACTTGAAATTGCTGCACGAGTTAATCTTGATGTTGTTCTTGTTGCACCGAATGCAAAACCTCCTGTAGCCCGTATCATGGACTATGGAAAGTTCAAGTTCGAGCAGCAGAAGAAAGATAAAGAAGCCCGCAAAAATCAAAAGATTATCAGTGTTAAAGAAGTTCGTCTAAGCCCAACAATTGATGAGCATGATTTTAATACAAAGCTTCGCAATGCAATTAAATTCCTTGAAAAAGGCGATAAAGTTAAAGCATCGATTCGATTTAAAGGACGTGCCATTACCCATAAGGAAATTGGTCATCGTGTATTAGTTCGCTTTGCTGAGGCTTGCACAGAAGTAGCTACTGTAGAATCACATCCGAAAATGGATGGCCGCAGTATGTTCATGATGCTAGCACCTAAAAACGAAAAGTAAGAGGAGGAATTCCAAATGCCAAAAATGAAAACTCACCGCGGCGCTGCTAAGCGTTTCAAAAGAACAGGATCTGGAAAACTTAAGCGTCACCACGCTTACACAAGCCACTTGTTCGCTAATAAATCTCAAAAACAAAAGCGTAAGCTTCGCAAAGGAACTCTTGTTTCTTCAGGCGATTACAAACGCATCCGTTTCTTATTAGTAAATCTTAAGTAATATCCGATATTAGGAGGGAAATCATATGCCACGTGTAAAAGGCGGTACAGTTACTCGCAAACGTCGTAAAAAAGTTCTTAAATTAGCTAAAGGTTATTTCGGTTCAAAACATACATTATATAAAGTTGCTAACCAACAAGTAATGAAATCTTTAATGTATGCTTACCGTGATCGTCGCAACAAAAAGCGCGATTTCCGTAAACTATGGGTTACTCGTATTAACGCAGCAGCTCGCATGAACGGTCTTTCTTACAGCCGTTTAATGCACGGTTTAAAGCTTGCTGGCATCGAAGTAAACCGCAAAATGCTTGCTGAATTAGCAATCGCTGACGAAAAAGCATTCGCTGAATTAGCATCTGTAGCTAAGCAAAACTTAAGCAAGTAATATATCTGCCATTCTCGATTAGAGGATGGCTTTTCTATTTTGGAGGTATAAATCATGCTAAAGATATTTATTGCTTTGTTTATCATAATTAATATAGCGGGTTTTTACTTGATGAAAATCGATAAGAATAAAGCAAAAAACCATCAATACCGAATAAGCGAAAATACATTATGGCTTGTAGCCATTTTTTTCGGTGCTACTGGCATGACGCTAGGGATGAAAACCTTCCGTCATAAAACAAAGCATTTCCAGTTTAAATACGGTTTGCCGGTACTATCTCTCCTTGAAATAGGTCTCCTCCTATTTGCATTTAATCTTTTGTCATAACTGTCGGAATCCCTCAATAAGCTGTAAAAGAAGACAGCAAGGATTTTAAGCATTAAGAGGGTGAGTGAAGATGAATGATCAATTATCATTGCTATTTGTGATGATTGAAACAGCCGGAATTTTAGCCCCCATTGCCTTTATATTATTTCATATTTTAAGGCAATTTTTCTTTATTCCTGTTCCTCTCGTATGTCTAACAGGAGGAATTTTATTTGGCAGTTTTTTTGGCAGTTTATACTCGTTAATTGGTTTAATGCTAAGCAGTATTCTTTTCTATTTTCTTATTAGCCGTATGCCGAAAACACATGCTAAACTATCAAACTTAAAAAAACGATGGTTTGGGGAGTATCGGAATCTAAGTGTAGGTCAAATAGCTGTATTAAGGCTTATCCCCTTTATTCATTATCATTTACTGAATTTTTGCCTAATTGAGCGAAACAAAAGCTTTCAGGATTATCTTAAGAATTCATGGATAACAAATCTGCCTTTAGCCATTTTCTACACGGTGTTTGGAGAATTTATAAGTAGGTTTACTCCATCAATGATTCTCATCATCTTACTCTCCCTTGGGGTCCTTGTTTTCATATTAAGGGAAAAAGTAACTGTGATTAAGTGGAGGGAATTTTTTAAAGCTGCATAAAGAAAAAACGTTCGGGATTTTCCGAACGTTTTTAACTGTGTTCATTGAATGGTGTTTCGGGTGTCTTACTTTTTTCCATAAACTCTTTGATGGGACTTTTCCAGTCGATTTTTGCATTCGGGTAATTTTCGTATACTTTTCTTTCGATAAATTGTAAATCTTCTCGAACCATTCCTTTCAGTGAGGCAAGGTTTCTAGGCCAAATAAAGATAGAGATGACCTCAAAAGCGTTTTCAGTTGTCCCTAAGTATTTTTCCCCTTCAAACAAAACTCCTTTATAAGTAATCAAAAAGTTTTTACGCACATTGTTAGAATCATCTAAGAAATAATACCGTTTCTGCTCATGGGCCAGTTCGAGCTTCCGTTTCGGATTTAATAAATATTTGAACACGCTATATATGAGAAAAATTATAATAGCAAATAGCAGGAAGCGTATTAGCCACATCATAAGAAGCCCCTCCAATTGTATTTTCCTTTCATTACGAATAACCCAACAAAAAAGTTTCAACTTTCTATACTTTTGTTATAATTTTTTTATAATTATTTATAAGTAGACCTAAAATTAGGATGGTGTAAAATGAATTATCAAAAATTATTTACTATGCAAAAAGGACTGGATGAACATATTGAAACAAAGCATCAGCTGCAGAATGAAAATTTAATTGATCGTAAAGTGTTGGCATTACTGGTAGAATTAGGAGAACTTGCGAATGAAACGAGGTGCTTCAAGTTTTGGAGTTTAAAACCCTCATCCCCTAGGGAAACTGTTTTAGAAGAATTTGTGGATGGTGTTCATTTTATTCTTTCACTTGGAATAGAGTGCGGTTTTTCACAGGAAAGTGAATATTTAGGACAGAAAGAAGCAAAAACTTCTATAAGTGATCAGTTTTTGCATGTGTTTGAGTTAGTAAGTATGTTCAAAAACAGCAAGGCATTAGAGGATTATAAAGAACTTGTTCAAGCCTACATACAATTAGGAGAGCTTCTGGGATTTAATGCAAAGGAAATCGAGAAAGCATATATTGATAAAAATGAAGTTAATTATGAAAGACAACGACAAGGGTACTAAATGGGTATTTTCTTTTTGTTATTAGAAAATTTTAGTATAATAAAACCGAATACATATTAAGGGAGTCGAAATAATGACGAAATTAGATGCAACGTTAACGATGCTAAAGGATTTAACTGATGCAAAAGGGATTCCTGGCAATGAGCGTGAACCCCGCGAAGTCATGAAGAAATACATAAGTGAATATGCCGATGAAGTGACAACTGATGGACTTGGCAGTTTAATTGCCAAAAAAGTCGGGAAAGAGGACGGCCCGAAAATAATGGTTGCCGGCCATTTAGACGAAGTAGGTTTTATGGTTACAAATATTGATGATAAAGGATTTCTTCGTTTTCAGACCGTTGGCGGCTGGTGGTCACAAGTCATGCTTGCTCAGCGGGTAACGATTGTGACAAACAAAGGGGATGTAACTGGAGTCATCGGTTCAAAGCCTCCGCACATTCTTTCTCCAGAAGCAAGGAAAAAGCCAGTAGACATTAAAGATATGTTTATTGATATCGGTGCTTCTAGCAAGGAAGAAGCGAAGGAGTGGGGCGTGAAACCTGGTGATATGGTCGTTCCATATTTTGAATTTACAGTGATGAATAATGAAAAGATGCTTCTTGCAAAAGCATGGGATAACCGTATTGGCTGTGCGATTGCCATTGATGTTCTAAAATCACTTAAAGATGCTGATCATCCAAACATTGTTTATGGAGTAGGAACAGTTCAGGAAGAGGTTGGACTTCGTGGTGCCCGTACATCCGCACAAAAAATTGAACCGGATATTGCTTTCGGGGTGGATGTAGGAATCGCTGGAGATACTCCTGGCATCACAGAAAAAGAAGCATTAAGCAAAATGGGTAAAGGCCCTCAAATCATTCTTTATGATGCGTCCATGGTTTCTCACAAAGGCTTGCGTGATTTAGTAACAGATACAGCTGATGAATTGAATATTCCATATCAGTTTGATGCTGTGCCAGGAGGTGGAACAGATTCAGGTGCTATTCACTTAACACATAATGGAGTACCTGCATTATCCATTACGATCGCTACCCGCTACATTCATTCGCATGCAGCCATGCTTCACCGTGATGACTATGAAAATGCTGTAAAGTTAATTGCCGAGGTCATTAAACGCCTTGATAGAGAAACGGTTGAAAAGATTACGTTTCAATAATTACAAAGAAAAAAGATGAGCCAACTAGGTCATCTTTTTTCGCTTATACTATTTATTTCAATCCATTCTCCAATGTTTGAAGCATCTCCTGTTTATCTTGATCAGAGGAGTTCTTCCAAATCACTTCGAATAATACTCCTAATCCAGGGAGCATTTTTTCCTCTCCGTTTTGGATAGCATCAACAATTGTATCCTTTAATTCGTCTTGTGAATTACCTGAAACATTGTGTATAATTGCGTTTCTTAAGTTTAAGTTCATTGACAGCACTCCTTCCGTATAATCGAATCGTTATTATGATTTCATTTTTTGGATTTATTATGTATTTTATTTGGGCTATAATAAGAAAATTGGAGCAAAAAATAAAGGAGAGTGAGAGTGTGAAGTATATTCACTCTGCGAATAACCCTCAAGTTAAGCAATGGAAAAAGCTTTTAACGAAAAAGGAAAGAGACAAAACGGGAACCTTTTTAGTCGAAGGCTTTCATCTCGTTGAAGAAGCATTATTAAACGGACGTATTGAAGAAATTGTGGTCAGTGAAAATACTGGATTGCCGCCTTCATGGAATTATGGAGAAATTCCAGTAACGTTAGTAACGAATGACATTATTCAAAGTTTATCTGATACGGAAACACCTCAAGGGGTAATCGCCATTTGCCGTCAGCCCGAGTTTAACGCTGATCAAGTTAATGGAAACAAATATTTGCTAATTGATGCGGTTCAAGACCCTGGGAATTTAGGCACGATGATTCGAACAGCGGATGCTGCGGGCGTGGATGCTGTAATCATTGGGGATGGTAGTGTAGATAGCTATAATCCGAAAGTACTCCGCTCCGCACAAGGCAGTCATTTTCACCTCCCGATAGTTAGAGGAAATCTTTCTGACTGGATTAGTAAGCTTACGAAGGAAAACATCCCTGTGTACGGCACGGCATTAGAAAATGCAAAAGAGTATACAGAAATTGAAACTAAGGGGAGATTTGCCTTAATAGTCGGCAATGAAGGAAGCGGCGTACGAAAGTCGATTTTGGGAGAAACAACTGATAATCTTTATATCCCCATTTACGGAAAAAGTGAATCATTAAATGTAGCTATTGCAACAGGGATTTTGCTTTATTACTTAAGAAATTAGTAATTGGGCGCTTTTTTTCAGAAAACCGTTTGAAACTATGTGAAGAATATACTATAATAACAGGAAAATTATATTGTTATAAAACAATGATGGAGAAAAGTAGCTTGCAGGGAACTTTTCAGGGAGAGAATGCCTAGACTGAGAGCATTTTCAAAGGGAAGGCAAGGGAAATTTCACCTCCTGAGTTGGCATCGGGACCATTATAAAGTTACGGCTGACTAAGCCGCTTCCACTTTTCAATGTAAAGATGTTCCGGCTTATTGCCGTTATCCGAATGAAGCGAATACATAAAGCGATCAATACATGCTTTTTGTGTTAAAAAGGGTGGTACCGCGAATCCAAAACCTCGTCCCTTTATGGGATAGAGGTTTTTTATTTTGGAAAAAAACAGATTTAAAGGAGGATTTTTTAGATGCAAGAGCGTTTAAAAGAACTGCAAAGCGAAGCGTTGGACAAAATCAGTCAAGTGTCCGATTTAAAAGAGCTAAATGATATTCGAGTATCTTATTTGGGAAAAAAAGGACCCATTACAGAAGTATTGAAAGGCATGGGGAAATTATCTGCCGAAGAACGCCCAGTCATGGGGGCACTAGCGAATGAAGTACGTGATGCTATTGCAGCAGGAATTGAAGAGAAGCAAATACATTTAGAAGAGGCAGCTGTTCAAGAAAAACTGGCAGGTGAAAAAATTGATGTTACCTTGCCAGGCCGTCCAGTGAAAACGGGAAATCATCACCCTCTTACAAGCATCGTAGAGGAAATTGAAGACTTATTTATTGGGATGGGTTATACAATTGCTGAAGGACCCGAGGTAGAAAGTGATTATTATAATTTCGAAGCGCTAAACTTGCCAAAGGATCACCCAGCTCGTGATATGCAGGATTCCTTCTATATTACAGAAGACATTCTTCTACGTACCCAAACATCCCCTGTACAAGCGAGAACAATGGAAAAGCACAAAGGGAAAGGTCCTGTGAAAATTATTTGTCCAGGAAAAGTGTTCCGACGTGATAATGACGATGCTACACACTCCCATCAGTTTATGCAAATTGAAGGTCTAGTTGTCGATGAAAACATTCGCATGAGTGATTTAAAGGGAACTTTAGAATTGTTCGCGAAGAAGTTATTTGGAGAAGACAGAGAAATCCGCTTACGCCCAAGTTTCTTCCCATTCACTGAGCCTTCAGTAGAGGTGGATGTATCCTGCTTTAAATGTGGTGGGAAGGGCTGTAACATTTGCAAAAAAACCGGCTGGATTGAAATATTAGGAGCTGGTATGGTCCATCCGAATGTACTTGAAATGTCAGGCTTTGATTCAAAGAAATACTCTGGATTTGCATTCGGAATGGGAGTGGAGCGGATTGCCATGCTGAAATACGGCATCGATGATATTCGCCATTTCTATACAAATGATGTGCGTTTCTTAAAACAATTCTCTATTAATGAATAGTTTACAGCTGCTAAAAGGGTTAGAAAAATGAGATACAGGAGGATATAACATGTTTGTTTCATATAAATGGCTGCAGGATTATGTTGATTTATCAGGTGTGACCCCAGCAGAGCTTGCAGAAAGAATTACGAAAAGCGGTATAGAGGTTGAAGGCATAGAGGTTCTAAATGAAGGGATTCGCGGTGTTGTCATTGGGCATGTTCTTGAAAGAGAGCAGCATCCGAATGCTGATAAATTAAATAAATGCTTAGTCGATATTGGTGGTGAAGAGCCTGTACAAATCATTTGTGGCGCACCTAATGTTGATAAAGGGCAAAAGGTTGCAGTCGCAACAGTTGGTGCCGTTCTACCAGGCAATTTCAAAATCAAAAAGGCAAAGCTTCGCGGAGAGGAATCAAATGGAATGATCTGTTCCCTTCAGGAGCTTGGGATTGAAAGCAAGCTTGTGGCAAAGGAATATTCAGAGGGCATTTATGTATTCCATCAAGGGGCCGAGGTTGGAACAGATGCAATTGAACAATTACATCGAGATGACCAAGTGTTAGAGCTTGGCTTAACTCCGAATCGTTCTGATTGCTTAAGTTTACTTGGAGTTGCCTATGAAGTGGCAGCGATTTTAGGAAGAGAAGTGAAGCTTCCTGAAACAGATCATGCTGAATTATCAGAAAATGCTTCTGATTATATTCGAGTTGATGTGGAGGCACCTGAAGATAACTCGTTATATATTGCAAAAGTCATTAAAAATGTACAAATCAAGCCATCTCCTCTATGGATGCAAGGAAGATTGATGGCATCAGGCATTCGTCCGCATAATAATGTTGTTGATATTACAAACTATATTTTGCTTGAATATGGCCAGCCGCTTCATGCTTTCGACTATGACCGTTTTGGGTCAAAGCAAATTCTCGTTCGCCGTGCGAAGGATGGAGAAATCATCCAAACACTAGATGAAGCAAAAAGAGAATTAACTTCAGACCACCTACTTATCACAAATGGCAAAGAGCCAGTTGCCCTTGCGGGTGTTATGGGAGGCTTGGACTCTGAGGTACAATCCGATACAAAAACGGTTCTTCTTGAATCTGCATTTTTTAAAGGCGCAACAGTCAGAAAAGCATCTAAAGATCACGGTTTACGAAGCGAAGCAAGCGCGCGTTTTGAAAAAGGCGTTGATCCAAACAGAGTAAGAGCAGCAGCAGAAAGGGCTGCACATCTGCTCGAAAAATATGCTGGCGGAGAAGTGTTAGCAGGTTCTGTGGAAGCTAATACATTAAAGGTTGAACCGGCCATCGTTTCTGTTACATTAGATAAAATCAATCGTGTACTGGGAACATCATTAGAAATGAAAGACATTGAGGATATTTTTGCCCGTCTTCAATTTGAAACAAGTGTGGACGGAGATTCTATTATTGTAACAGTTCCTACCCGCCGTGGTGATATCACCATTGAAGAGGATTTAATTGAAGAAGTAGCTAGACTATTTGGCTATGATAATCTTGGATCAACTCTTCCATTTGGTTCATCAACACCGGGCCATTTAACAGCCTATCAAAATAAGCGCAGAATCGTCCGCAGATACCTTGAGGGAGCAGGCCTATACCAAGCGATCACTTATTCATTGACAAGCGGATCGAAAGCAACGCAATATGCATTAGAAACGCGGGAGCCCATTCGTTTGGCGATGCCGATGAGTGAGGAGCATAGCACACTTCGACTAAGCATCATTCCACAGCTCCTGAATGTCTTAAAACACAATGCTGCACGACAAAATGAACATCTTGCTGTTTATGAGATCGGAGATGTATTCCTTTCAGAAGGCAAGGATGTATTGCCAGAAGAACGAGAACATCTTGCTGGTGCAATAACAGGTTTGTGGCAAAGCCATCTATGGCAAGGAGAAAAGAAGCCAGTTGATTTCTTTGTTGTAAAAGGAATTCTTGAAGGCTTATTTGCTAGTATCGGTCTAGAAAATGTAATTGAGTATCGTCAAGCTGTAAGAGATGGATTGCACCCAGGCAGAACAGCAGACATCATCTTGAATGGCGAAGTAGCTGGTTTTGTAGGCCAAACGCATCCAACAGTAGAAAAAGAATACGATTTAAAAGAGACTTATGTTTTTGAGCTAAGCTTAAAGGCTATTTTAGAAGCAGAGACAGCGCCTTTACATTACCAAGCCATCCCGCGCTATCCATCTATCACACGTGATATCGCGCTCGTTGTCGATAAAGCTGCAGCTGCTGGAGAATTAGGAAGTATTATTAAGGAAGCAGGCGGAGCATTATTGAAGGAAGTTCAAGTATTTGATTTATACGAGGGCGACCGAATGGAGGAAGGTAAGAAATCTATTGCCTTCTCGCTTAAATATTTTGATCCTGAACGTACGTTAACGGATGAAGATGTTGTGAAAGCCCATGATAAAGTATTACAGGCAGTGAAGGATAAAGCTGGAGCTGTATTAAGAGGATAAACAACTAGGGGATGCCATTTGTGGCATCCCCTGTTTTTATTTTCGGTACTTCGATGCTACTAATCGCTTCGCCTTTTCTGTATTAGCAAAATGAAGCTTTACGAAGGCTGGCAGGCATTCAAGCCCTTTTTCATGAATAAGCCTCGCAGCTGCCTCATCAACCTTTGCCCCAGCCCCTTTTGTAATCTTAAATCCAGCGGCTTTGCTCAAATTGTCAAAGTGCTTGATGAACGCATATCTTGCGAGAATCGATGCAGCTGCTACTGCTAGGTGAATGCCCTCCGCTTTCGTACTAAAATACACATTTTCCGTTTGGACGACTGACTCCTTATTTAAGTATGAATAATACACTTCCTCTTTAGCAAACTGGTCAATTAAAATCGCTTCGGGAACGTTTGGAGCAATTTTTTTTAGGAGATGCCCGATTGCTTGATTATGAAGCAAAGCTTTCATTTTGCCCTGTGACATGCCTGATTGCTGCAGTTTATTATATTTTTCATTGTGTAATGTTAATAGACTAAAAGGGACAATATCTTTAATTTCCTTGGCAATGCTCACAATCTTTTCATCATTTAAGTCTTTCGAATCCTTCACGCCTAATTCCTTCAGCAAGGGGATTTGATCCCTATTCACATAGGCTGCCACTACGGTAATAGGTCCAAAATAATCTCCTGTCCCAACTTCATCTGAGCCAATAACAGAAAGAGAGCTAATATTTTTTGGCAAGTGATTTAACTGGGAGCTTTCCTTTTTGGCAGAACTAGAAGGTTTGGCGGGTTTGCCCCATTTCGCAGATTCTTCTTCGCTGCCGCTTCCTTGAAACAATACTTTTCCGGATTTATAGGCGGTAATAGCACAGGATGGCGTTTTCGCGGCAAAGATACTCCCAGGCGGATTTTTACCGGATAGAAAGCGATCGTAATATATTTTCATCTCAGCAATTTCATTTAAAGCTTTAACAAGAACAATATTGCTCATACATTTTGCCCCTTTCCTATAGGCGTTTACATATTCTGTGTTTTTTTGACACGCTTCTACTTCCCACGTTTTTATGTTTCATGTTATGATATGGATTAGGATTCTAACGGAATGGAGGCATGACGATTGTCAGATGTACAAAAAAACCGTACGAGTGTAGATATATATGGACAGCAATATATTATTATCGGTACTGAGAGTCATAGCCATGTTCGGCTTGTTGCCTCAATGGTTGATGATAAAATGCGTGAAATCAGTTCCAAGAATCCTTATCTTGACAGCAGTAAATTAGCCGTTTTAACGGCTGTCAATGCCGTTAATGATTATATCAAGCTGAAGGATCGTCTAGAAAGGCTTGAAATTGAATTAAAAGAGAAAAGGACTGAATAAGTCATGCTAGATCTTGCCATACTCATTATATTAATAATAGGTTTTTTCGTTGGCTTAAAGAGGGGCTTTATTCTGCAATTGATCCATTTAGTCGGCTTTATTATCGCATTTATTGTTGCTCATATGTATTTTGAAAAGCTGGCCCCTAAATTAACCTTATGGGTTCCTTACCCAAATCTCCAAAGCAATTCAACAATGCGAATGCTATTTGATCAAGTCAATCTTGAAGATGCTTACTATCGCGCCATTGCCTTTGTCGTGATTTTTTTTGCGGTAAAAATTGTCCTGCAAATGATAGGAAGTATGCTTGATTTTGTTGCACACCTGCCGGTTCTAAAGCAATTAAATGTTTGGGCAGGCGGAATATTAGGTTTTATAGAAATATATC
>NZ_JBALPC010000121.1:0-417 GCF_036965225.1 Bacillus sp. JJ1474
TCTTCATTCTATCTCTTCATTTTTCTTGCTAATGTGTGAATTAACATCAGAAGAAATTTGTATACTTCCATGTTGATAAAACTTGAAGGTGAGCTGTTTTACTCTCCTTAAGGAAATTATTCATCATCTTTTAATTTCGATAAATCTGTTTCTTCGCCAAACTCAGTAGCATAATTAAGGTTTCTATTGCCTTGTAGGTTCGTGTTACGTTCAACCTCTTCGTCCATTGGAGCAAATAAAAGAGTTAAACAAATCAAACCACTTATACCTACAAGACCATAAATTATTCTGGACAAAAATGCATCTTGTCCACCAAAGATTCCTGCTACTAAATCAAATTGAAAAAATCCAATTAGACCCCAGTTTACAGCGCCAATAATTATTAAAGCTAAAGCGATCCGTTGTAATATTTTCATG
>NZ_JBALPC010000121.1:423-3632 GCF_036965225.1 Bacillus sp. JJ1474
GATTTTATACTCATGTTAGCGAATTTTGGCATATTGTTCTTTAAACAGAATTGGAGTTATTATACTTTTAGTGAAGAGAGTAAATATAGATGAATGGGATTTACAGCAGGCATATTTAACGAATGAAGAAATTGCTAATGGGAAATGAACTTCATTTTAGAGATTATTCACATATACGGCTCTCTTGGAAGATTTATAATAGATTATGTCTCTAATTTTCATAAAATCGCCTCCAATAAAAGAAGATTTTACTGATTATGGAAACTCCTTTGAACGAATTCAAAAGTGACGAAAAAACAAAAAAATCCCTGCTAAATAGCAGGGATTAAATAAATACATTTAATTTTGGTCTTTTTCCCTTATTTTTAAGAATTCAAGACCTCTAAGCAGAGCGTCTCCGCCTAAACCGGCAATAATCGATAAAGAAACAACTTTAAATGCTGAATCAGGCTCGGAAAAAGTGATTAAACAAGCAGCAGCAAGTCCACCTAAAATTACTTCTTCTAAAAAACCCAAGTAAATGAATTTTTTCGTTTTTCTAGGCTTGATAATTCTTCCTTCTTTTCGAATATGTCCTGCAGCACCGACAAGTCCACCAATCAAAAAAGCGAAGAAAATGTTCAAATACATTTGGACTTCACCTCCTAAAGTCGAGATTTTTTTAGCGACCTTAGGTTGATTCTGGATGTAATATTAGTTTATAAAATTTTCCAAAAAATAGAATGTGTATAAATATTCATTTTTCAGAAAAGTCTGTAGTCAAGAAATCATAGATTTTTAGATAATTATAAGAAATTAACATGATTATGTATTCATATAAAAGAAAAAGCCGGCAAAAAGATGCCCGCTTTCATTCATGCTAATGAATATGCCGATATACACCAATGACTTTGCCTAAAATGGATACATTACGGAGAATAATTGGCTCCATTGTAGAGTTTTCTGGTTGAAGTCTAATATAATCTTTTTCCTTAAAGAATCTCTTAACAGTTGCTTCGTCATCCTCAGTCATCGCAACAATAATATCGCCATTATTGGCAGTTTGCTGCTGCCTTACAATGACATAATCCCCGTCAAGAATTCCTGCCTCTATCATACTTTCACCCATAATTTCGAGCATAAAAACCTGATCAGCATCAGGTGCCAGTCTTTCGGGCAGCGGAAAATATTCCTCAACATTTTCAATAGCTGTAATCGGCTGACCAGCTGTTACTTTTCCTACAATTGGAACATTCACGATCTTATAGTCAGGAGCTTGTACAGTTCCTTCTAAGTCTAATATTTCAATAGCACGCGGTTTCGTTGGATCTCTCCGAATTAAGCCTTTGCTTTCTAATCTAGCAAGGTGGCCATGGACAGTAGAGCTAGAGGCTAAACCCACTGCTTCGCCAATTTCTCTAACAGATGGTGGATAACCTTTTTGTCTCACTTCCTCTTTAATAAAATTTAATATATCCTGCTGCCTTTTTGATAATTTCGCCATCATAATCACACCTCTTATGATTTTCTTTCCCTAATTATAGCACCACTTACAATATAGTACAAACATAAGTTCGAATAATTGTTGACACAAAACAAATGTTCGGTTTATAATAAAAACCAATAAGCGAACATATATTCTTAATGAGGTGTGTAAGTATGAAAAAATTGTGGAATCAATATTCGTATGCTATTATTCTATTCGTTTTAAGCTTTTTTACCGCGTTCATCTTAATAAATCAGCTTGGAGAATCCGAAAATATTAAATATATAAAAATTACTGTCAATGATGGCGATACATTATGGCAAATAGCTGAAGAATTTTCAATGGATCATGAATTAACAGCAATAGAATTTATTAGCTGGGTCGAGCGGAATAACGGAATTTCAGGGGAAAGAATCTTTCCGGGAGATGAACTCGTCATTCCTGTATTAAAGGATTATTCATCAGAAGTTCATACCGAGTTAGCAAGTTCCCAATAAAAATATTTTGTGGAAGGGCATTACACATGAAAGCAATTATTTATTGTAGAGTAAGTACAACGAAAGAATCACAGGAAACATCATTGGCTAGACAAGAGGAAGAATTAACAGAGCTAGCAATTAAAAATGGCTTCGAAATTGTTCAAGTCATTCGCGAACAGGCTAGCGGCTATGATTTAGATCGCAATGGAATTATTAATCTCCTATCACTTATTAAAGATAAGGAAATAAAATATGTTCTTATTCAGGACGAGACTAGACTTGGCAGAGGCAATGCAAAAATGGCTATCCTACACTGTATATTAAAAGAAGGTGTTTTATTATATAGTGTTACCCACAACGGGGAGCTTCAGCTATCTGAATCGGACTCAATGGTATTAAATATCGTAAGTTTGGTGGAGGAATACCAAAGGAGAATACATAATATAAAAATTAAGCGGGGAATGAGGCGTGCTGTCCAAAAAGGATTCAGACCTGAGAAAAACCTTACAAATCTCGGCATGCATTCAGGCAGGGATCGTATTGAGGTACCCATTGAAGAGATCGTAAGACTCAGGAAAAATGATTTAACATTCTCAGAAATTGCAGCAACACTTACAGGGCTTGGATATCAAATATCTAAAGCAACAGTACATCGAAGATACCAGGAGTATATCGATACAAAAGCAGTGATAGAAAAGTAATGCGAATAATTCTTAAATATATATTGCTGAAACTCTATCAAATTGGGTAGGGTTTTTTCTTAATATGCCTTTCTTGTCAAAATGGCTCTTTTTTAGTAACATTGCAATGGGATTCAATGAAAAAATAAAGGAGCTAAACTATGCTGCCAAAAGATAAACTAAATCGAATTAATGCTCTTGCAAAGAAGGCAAAGGAAGTAGGATTAAATGAAACCGAGGCGAAGGAACAGTCTGCCCTGCGCAAAGAATATTTACAGACCTTTCGCTCATCTATGCTGACTACGCTTAAAGGTGTTACCATTGTTGACCCTAAAGGAAATGATGTAACCCCTGAAAAGCTTAAAAAGGTACAAAACAAAGATCTGTTACATTGATGAGTAAGAAACATGAATTGAAGGATACAGCAAATGTTTCCTTCCTTACATATACATAAGTTTTTAAGGCAAAATAATAAATAATAGAATTTTAAGCATTATTTATACATTTTGTTGTATTAGAAGGGCGCTAACTTTAATATTAGAAGAGTAATAATAATTAGCAGAAGGGATGTATCACATGTTTGAT
>NZ_JBALPC010000121.1:3670-6536 GCF_036965225.1 Bacillus sp. JJ1474
AGCAAAATCAGGTCACCCTGGTATGCCAATGGGAGCAGCGCCAATGGCATATACACTTTGGACTCAATTTATGAATCATAATCCTAAAAATCCACAATGGTTTAATCGTGACCGTTTTGTTCTATCAGCTGGCCACGGTTCTATGCTTCTATATAGCCTTCTTCATCTTTCGGGATATGATGTATCAATGGAAGATATTAAAAGCTTCAGACAATGGGGAAGCAAAACTCCAGGACATCCTGAGTTTGGTCATACGCCTGGTGTCGATGCAACTACTGGTCCTCTTGGGCAAGGAATAGCTATGTCAGTTGGAATGGCGATGGCTGAGCGCCATTTAGCAGCTGTCTATAACAAAGATCAATTTAATTTAATTGATCATTATACATACAGCATTTGTGGTGACGGGGATCTAATGGAAGGTGTCTCCGCAGAAGCAGCTTCTCTTGCTGGCCACCTTAACCTTGGGAGATTAATAGTGCTTTATGACTCCAATGATATTTCCCTTGATGGTGACTTAAATAAGTCGTTCTCTGAAAGTGTTGAACAAAGATTTAAATCATATGGCTGGCAATACTTAAGAGTAGAAGATGGGAACGATCTGACTGAAATCGCAAATGCGATTGAAGAAGCCAAACTAGATGTTAATCATCCAACGCTTATTGAAGTAAAAACAGTCATCGGATATGGATCACCAAATAAATCAGGAAAATCTGATGTTCATGGAGCTCCTCTTGGTGCAGATGAATTAAAGTTAACGAAAGAATCTTATAAGTGGACTTTTGAAGAAGACTTCTATGTTCCTGAAGAAGTGTATGAGCATTTCAGAAAGCTTGTCGCAGTACAAGGAGAAAAGAAGGAGCAAGAATGGAATGACCTATTCGCTCAATACAGAAGTGAGTTTTCCGAGCTTGCAAGTCAGCTCGAGCAAGCTATTAACGGCGAGCTTAAGCAGGGCTGGGCAAATGATATACCTGCTTATGAAGAAGGAAAAAGCATTGCGAGCCGTGCGTCATCTGGAGAGGCATTGAATGCCATTGCCAAAAACCTACCATCCTTTATCGGAGGATCTGCTGACCTTGCAGGTTCAAATAAGACAATGATTAAAGGAACTGCAGACTTTACTCCAAAAACCTTTGATGGAAAAAACATTTGGTTTGGAGTTCGTGAATTTGCAATGGGAGCTGCTTTAAATGGAATGGCTTTACATGGAGGATTAAAAGTATTTGGAGGTACCTTCTTTGTTTTCTCTGACTACTTGCGTCCGGCTATTCGTCTAGCTGCATTAATGAAGCTGCCTGTTACGTATGTGTTTACACATGACAGTATTGCTGTTGGTGAAGATGGACCAACACATGAGCCTATTGAACAAATAGCTGCTTTGCGTGCAATGCCAAATCTATCTGTTATTCGTCCTGCTGATGGAAATGAAACAGCAGCTGCTTGGAAATTAGCGGTTGAATCGTCAGATAAGCCAACAGCCCTTGTATTAACGCGACAAGATCTGCCAACATTAAAAGGTACAAAAGAAGCAGCATATGATGGCGTTTCAAAAGGGGCATATGTTGTATCACCTGCTAGTAAAGAAAAAGCTGATGCATTATTAATTGCTTCCGGATCAGAGGTAAGCTTAGCCGTGGAAGCGCAGCAAGCTTTAGAAGCTGATGGTATTTCAGCAGCGGTTATCAGTATGCCTTCATGGGATCGTTTTGAAGCTCAATCTAAGGAATACAAGGAAAGTGTTATTCCTAAAGATGTGAAGAAAAGATTAGCGATTGAAATGGGTGCTTCTCTTGGCTGGCATCGCTATGCTGGTGATGAAGGAGATGTCCTTTGTATTGATCAATTTGGTGCATCTGCTCCTGGCGAAAAAATCATCGAGGAATATGGTTTCACGGTTGATAATGTTGTGGCGCGTGTTAAATCCCTATTCTAGAACTATTACGAAAGAGAAGAGTGCTAAAGGCTCTTCTCTTTTTGTTATTGATAGCTATTATTTTCTAAAAATTCTTCGTTTCGACAAAATAAGCGAATGTTTTTGACGGTTTAAGACACAATGTTTAATTTTACATAAGTATAATGAGAGGAAAGGGGGTTTGTCCCGGAAGGAGAGGTTTGGATGAGATCCTATCAGTTATATTTAATTGAAGATGAATTTGCCTCCCACTATTTTGGCAGGGAGAGAATGTTTTTTCAGTTATTTCAAGAATTCGAGCACGCGGCTGGTACTATGGAATCCATACTAGCTAGACAAATTCAATTTATAACAAAGCCGATACCGGGATTAAAACTTCATCAATATATTAACCAGCAGATGTATCGAAATAAAGATTTTTTGACACATAAAGGGTTATATTATATAGAAATGGGAAAAAGAAGCAGCGCTAAACTAGAGATTAAGGACCGATGTTTAATATTAGAAGCGAGTGGAAATTATGATGCGGAGACGATCTTTTTTGAGGTGCTTAGAAAAAGCGAGTCGTCTTTTCTGGCAATTGATATCGAACATCATCGTTACGGTTGGCTAAAACCAATTAAGGAAAGAAAATTAGTTTAAAATATGATAAAATCATAAAGCAAATATTGTATAATAGCCTTTGGTTTAGTACACTGTATGTTAGACAACACGAAGGAGGAAATTTGAATGTGGACTTATATTCTAGTTGGTATCCTGGCACTTCTTGCTGGTTTAGCACTAGGATTTTTCATTGCTCGAAAATATATGATGAGCTATTTAAAGAAAAATCCGCCAATTAATGAACAAATGTTAAAAATGATGATGATGCAGATGGGTCAAAAGCCATCGCAAAAGAAAATTAATCAAATGATGAACGCCATGAATAAGCAAACAAAATAATGGTGGACGGGC
>NZ_JBALPC010000122.1:0-2282 GCF_036965225.1 Bacillus sp. JJ1474
CGCTGGAGCTAGACAAATACCAAAAATGTTATACTTTTATAAAATTATTATATACTATTTAGAATAAATGAAAAGAAATGAGTATTAAGGCAGGAGTTTATTGGAAGGAGCCTGTCTTTTGGAAACAGGCTCCAAATGGAAAACCCACGTTATTTAACAATAATTTCGTTTACATTTGCAAACTTTTTAATCAATTCAGCCAGTAAAACCATTTGATTTAGCCTGTTTTGCCGAAGTTCTATATGATCTGCCATGACCATCGTGTTATCAAAATATTGATCGATTTCAGGCTTTATAGATATGAGCAAACCAAATTTGTCACTTTCTGAAGTATGAGCAGTAAACTTTTCTTTGACAAGCATATATTTATTGTACAGATTTTTTTCAAATTCATTTTCAAATAAATCAGGTTTGACTTCACTAGGATTTTCAGCTTTAGATGAAATATTTAAAACTCGGCTTAAAGCCTCCATGCTTTCCTTAAAGCCATTATCCTCTTTTCTAGTTTCTAATACTTCAGCTCTTCTTACTAGGGATGGGAGTGCACCAATTTCATTGCCTAGAACTGCTTCAATTAAATCATACCGCACATGCTTTTCTTGAAGGATATGCTTAATTCTTAGTTTAAAGAATGCAATTAATTCTCCGGCAAGTTCTGATTTAGATTTCTTAGCAATTCCAGCCTCTTCAACTAAGGCTAACGCAGAATCAATTAGACTTTCTAAAGACAAATCCCACTCTTTATTTATTAGAGTCTGAACAATACCTGTAGCTTGGCGTCTTAGTGCATATGGATCCTGTGAACCGCTTGGGATAATGCCAATAGCAAAGCAAGCGGCAATTGTATCCATTTTTTCTGCTATTGACAGTGCAGCACCTGCATGGCTTCCTGGGGTACTGTCATCAGCATTCCTTGGCATATAATGTTCATTTATGGCTTTAGCAACTGCAGGTTTTTCTCCCTTTTGCAAAGCATACTTTTCACCCATAAAACCTTGTAATTCTGGAAATTCGTAAACCATATTTGTTACAAGGTCAAATTTGCAAATTTCACTAGCTCTGTCGGCAGCTATTTTATCTTCTGTGCTAAAATCTAGCTTATCAGCTATCTCATTTGTTAGTTTTCGAACACGATTTACCTTTTCAGCAAGTGTACCGATTTCTTCATGATAGACAATAGCTTTTAGCTTACTTATTGAATCTTCAATTTCAGTTTTTTGGTCTTCTTTATAGAAAAAGGCTGCATCAGATAATCTTGCTCTAAGTACCTTTTCATTCCCCTTAGCTACTTTTTCTAAATGTTCATGCCCTCCATTTCGAACGGTCACAAAGAAGGGAAGCAGCTTTCCTGCCTTTGATTTGACAGGAAAGTAACGCTGGTGCTCTTTCATAGAAGTTATTAAAACCTCTTCAGGAATTTCTAAAAACTCTTCTTCAAAGCGTCCAAAAAGAGCTGTAGGGTACTCAACAAGGTTCGTAACCTCTTCTAGCAGATTTTCATCAATTGGAATGACCCAATTATTTTCCTCGGCGATTGTTTCTATTTGTGCAGTAATTGCGCTTTTTCTTTCAGCAGGATCAACAATCACATATTGACTAAGCATAGCCTTTTCATAATCTTTTGGCTCATGTATGTCAATTTTGTCTCCAAGGAAACGATGACCAAGTGTCCAATTGGATGTCTCTACCGCTGTGATTGAAAATGGGATCACTTCATTACCGAATAACGCAAGCAGCCATTTAATGGGACGGACGTACCGAAGATCATTATTAGCCCATTTCATGTTTTTCGGGAATGTCATAGCTGTTATAATTTGCTGCAATTCCGCCAGCAAAGTTATAGTTTCTTGGCCTTGAATAAATTTTTTCACATGGACATATTCAACACCATTTATTTCTTTAAAGAAAATATCGTCTACACTAGCCCCTTGTCCACGGCAAAAGCCAATAGCTGCCTTTGACCATTCATCATTTTCACCAATCGCAATCTTTCTTGCTGGACCCTTTGCTTCCTCGTGAACATCCTCTTGAGATTCATCTACACCTGATACGAGAACCGCTAACCTACGCGGTGAAGAAAAAGCATCAATATGGTCAAAGTTTATCTTTTTTTCTAATAACCAAGCTTGGATTTTATCTGAAAGCTGATTCATTGAATTTGTAACAAATCTTGCTGGCATTTCTTCTAATCCTATTTCTAAAAGGAGATCTCTTTTAGTCACGATTCCATTCCTCCCTTACCCGAAAAGCGCAAGCGGCTTGATCAGCCCCGACAAGCATAA
>NZ_JBALPC010000122.1:2348-17952 GCF_036965225.1 Bacillus sp. JJ1474
GCATTGTCGACACTAGTACATCCTGTACGTTGGGGCTAGACGCTGGAGCTAGACAGTTATCATATTTTAAAAAGGTTATACATTTTTATTTTAATATTGGGAAACCAAGCTTTTCACGTTCATCATAGAAGGTTCTTGCAATTTTTCTTGCAAGATTTCGGCAGCGTCCGATATAGCCTGTTCTTTCCGTAACCGATATCGCCCCTTTAGCATCTAACAGATTAAAGGTATGTGAGCATTTTAATACATAATCATATGCCGGGTGAACGAGACCCGCTTCCATTTGACGATGTGCTTCTTTTTCATAAATATTGAACAGATTAAAGAGCATATCTACATCTGATGTTTCAAATGTGTATTTGGAATGCTCATATTCAGGTTGCAAAAAGATATCTCTTACTGTAAACCCGTTTGTCCACTCAAGGTCAAAAACATTTTCCTTCTCTTGAATATAGGAAGCGAGCCGCTCAATTCCGTATGTGATTTCAACGGAAACTGGTTTACATTCAATTCCGCCTACTTGCTGAAAATACGTAAATTGAGTGATCTCCATGCCATCCAGCCAAACTTCCCAGCCTAAGCCCGCACAGCCGAGGGAAGGATTTTCCCAGTTATCCTCCACAAATCGAATGTCATGCTCAAGTGGATTAATGCCAAGTGCACGTAAAGAGTCTAGGTACATTTCTTGGATATTGTCTGGTGATGGTTTCATAATGACCTGGAACTGATGATGCTGATATAACCGATTTGGATTTTCACCGTATCGTCCATCAGCTGGGCGACGGGACGGCTCGACATATGCCACATTCCATGGTTCCGGACCGATTGCACGCAGGAAGGTATAAGGACTCATCGTTCCTGCCCCTTTTTCCACATCATAAGCCTGCATGAGTATGCACCCATAATCAGACCAGTGCTTTTGCAAAGTTAAAATCATATTTTGAATGTTCATACTGCACCTCTCACTTCATGAGTTATAAAAAAACAAAAAACTCCCGTCTCTATGCTAAAAGCATAGGGACGAGAGTTAACCCGCGGTTCCACCCTATTTGCTGCCAATGATAGGCAGCCTCTTTATGCCGATGTTGCTCAAAAGTGCCTTCCTTAACCTTCAATACCCTAGCTCACACCATCCTAGGTTCGCTTTTATTAAATAATTAAGTACTCTTCTTTATCACAGCAACTATTAATTTAATAATTTGAATCATATACGATACGAAATTGAATGTCAAGACCATAATTGATTATAGAATATCCTCAAATTTAGCCATTTGGTTTAAAAATTTTTTTGTTTTTAAATTGAGTCCGGAATATTCTTCATAATACGCGTTAATAACTTTTTTAAGCTCTGCTTTTGTTTCTTGTTTAACAGAAATATTTCCAAGACGTGATAAATCAAAAAAATAAAAGAGCCGCAATAGCTTCACTGTTGCTGGAGAAATTTTATAATGATATGGATCTTTTTCCAGGCAGCGGTGGCAAATAAGCCCACCCTCTCTTATTGAAAAAGAAAAATGACCATCTGTACTGCTGCATACGGTGCATTGGTTTAAAACTGGATACAACCCAAACGTATTCAACATTTTCATTTCGAAGATATTCACAATAATTTCTGCGTCAAATCCCTCATTGACTAAGTTTAATGATTGGTAAACTAATTCAAATAAATAAGGATTGGGCTTTCTATCGTCTGTACCTTTATCTGTTAAATCAACAATATAGCTTGCATAAGCAGTTAGAAAAATATCTTCGCGAATCGAGCGCATGGAAGAAATCATTTCACCTTGCTGCAGACTTCCTAATCCGCTGCTTCTTTGAACTAAAAAATATCCATATGTAAAAGGTTGGGTGACAGCAGCGAGCCGGCTGCTTGGCTTTTTTGCTCCACGTGCCATCACACCAATCTTTCCCCATTCCCGGGTGAATAAAGTTACAATCTTGTTTGTTTCACCATAATTTGTTGTTCTAATAATGATGCCCTCACATTTTTCAAGCACCATATCCACCATCCCTAAGTTTTAGACAATCTATGAGATGGGAAAGTCTACTTCAGTTAGTTCTGCGTCCTGATTTCCGGGTATATCTTGAGTTTCCTGTTCTAGCTCTTTAAAGAGAAGATATGTGTCTATATTACCTGTCTGCGAAAAGACTTTCCAGGTAAAATCCATCATCGAAAACCCCACCTTTCCGTTATTCAACGCAATTTTCTTTTATCCCAAATCCTTACCATTTATCATAGCCTGTCTTTCAAATTTCATAAGAGAAAAATATTGTAAATCAAAAATATACATAATTAGTGTTAGACCGTAATACCTTAGTTAAGGCTGGACAATTGACAGTAATACTCATTTAAAAAATATTTTTCTAATACTCATCCTCACGGAAGCCAAAATCACGCAGCTGCGACATTTTATTTCGCCAATCTTTCTGAACTTTTACCCATAATTCTAAAAATACTTTTGATCCGAGGAGGTTTTCAATATCAACCCGCGCTCTTTGACCAATTTCCTTCAGCATTTTCCCTTGTTTCCCGATGACAATCCCTTTTTGGGAATCTCTCTCGACTATGATCGTGGCCATTACATGAACCATGTCCTTTTCATCGCGGCGCTCCATCTTATCAATCAACACAGCAAGTGAATGCGGAATTTCTTCTCTTGTTAAATGAAGAGCTTTCTCACGAATGAGCTCAGAGACGATAAACCGTTCAGGATGATCTGTTACTTGATCAGCAGGATAATATTGTGGTCCTTCTGGAATATACTTTTTAATTTGCCCCAATAAATTTTCAACATTATTTCCTTCAAGTGCTGAAATTGGAATAATTTCACTAAAGGTATATTTTTCTTTGTAAGAATCAATAATCTGTATTAATTCATCTGGATGAACTAGATCAATTTTATTAATGATCAGGAATATCGGTGTGCGAATGGACTGAAACTTCTCAAGAATAAATTCTTCACCACGGCCATAACCCTCTGATGCATTAACCATAAATAAGATAACATCGACTTCTTTTAATGTATTTTGTGCGACCTTCATCATGAAATCGCCTAGTTTATGCTTTGGCTTATGAATTCCTGGAGTATCAATAAAAATAAATTGAGCATCATTCGTTGTTAATACTCCTTGAACCTTATTCCTTGTTGTTTGTGGTTTGTCGCTCATAATGGCAATTTTTTGGCCGATAACCCGATTTAAAAAGGTTGATTTTCCGACATTTGGTCTTCCGATAATGGAAATAAATCCTGATTTATGTCCTTGTTCAGTATTATTCATTCAAATCCTCCGGTGAAAAAGCTCCTGGCAGTAGTTGTTCTATTGTTATCTCAAGAATATCTTCTTTTAGGTTCGTTAAATACACTTTCATATCCTTAGGGCATAATTCTGCAATTACTTGCCGGCATGCACCGCAGGGAGAACATGGACGGTCTGTGTCAGCTATTACAGCCATTGCTGTGAAGTTCCTGACTCCTTCAGAGTAAGCTTTGAAAATAGCCGTTCTTTCCGCACAATTGCACATGCTATATGCTGCATTTTCAATATTACATCCATGGTATACTTTCCCATCTGACGTTAAGAGCGCTGCACCAACTTTAAATTTTGAATAAGGGACATATGCTCTTTCTCTTGCGACTTTCGCTTCTTCAATTAATTTTTCAACTTGCACTAATAAGTCTTCCTTTCGTTTTGAAAGATGTTACCTTCTTTTATTTTACCTCAAATTGAAATCAAAATCACTGATTGTAGCAAAAACGTAATATAAAAAATTGAATTTTCCAAAAATATGAGGATAAATATGTCGTATTGCTCTGTCATTTTATCAAAACGATTGGGTCATTTACAAATATCGTTTCGTTAATTGTTGCAATTTCTTGCTTTTTACCCTGGAAAAATCTAATTAAACCTCAATGATTTCATCATTTTAACAAAAAAACTGCCCTGCAAAAAAGGACAGTTTTAAATAAGCAAAGCTAATTTCGGAAGAAAAATAATCAATCCGATGATGACTGAGATGATAGCAAAAATCAATACAGCCCCAGCTGCCATATCCTTTGCTGCCTTTGCAAGTGGATGATAGTCTTCCGTAACAAGATCCACTACTCTTTCAATCGAGGAATTTATCATTTCCAATGACAGCATGCCTCCAATAGCTAAGAGAATGATAAGCCACTCCAAAATAGATATGGAAAGCAATAATCCCATTAAGATGACAATAATCGAAACAAATAAATGGATATTCAAATTTTTCTCCTGTTTGAAGGCCTTTTTAATGCCTGACATTGCGTATCCAAATGAATGTAACAACCGATTCTTTCTATCTTTGGAGGCCGAATTCATCTAATATATCCTTTTGACGCGAAAACATTTCTTTTTCATCTTCCGGTGTTTCATGGTCATAGCCGAGTAAATGAAGAAAGCCGTGAACCGCCAAAAAACCGATTTCACGCATAAAGGAATGCCCGTATTCCTCGGCCTGCTCATATGCCCTTGAAACGGAAATAATGATATCTCCCAACACCCTCGGCATATCAAGACCTACGAGCTCCATTTCTCCCTCCCCCATTTCCTCCATCGCAAAAGAAATGACGTCTGTTACACTGTCTTTATGGCGATATTCTTTATTAATTTCCCTAATCTTTTCATTGCTAACAAAGGTAAGAGATACTTCACTTTCTTCTTCAATTTTTTCAAACTTTGCTGCAAAATTTAGCAGTTCTTCAATATAAGAGGTTTGTTCCTCAGTAAGCTCATTCGTTTCATCTAAAAAGTCGATATTTAAACTCATGCCTGTTTCACCTTCTGCTTTGTCATTTCTGGATACTCAATTCTAGAATGAAAAATTCCGTTTAATGTTTCACAAATAGAGTTAGCGACTGTTTCCAGCTCTTTTAACGTTAAATCACATTCATTAAGCTGTCCATCCTGAAGACGATCCGCAATAATATTTCTTACGAGCCCCTCTATTTGCTCAGGGGTAGGATTAGACATGGAACGGACTGCTGCTTCAACACTATCTGCAATCCCAATAATAGCAGCCTCCTTTGTTTGAGCTTTTGGTCCTGGATACCGATAATCTTCCTCCCTAACCTCAAGCCCATTTTGACCTGCTTTATGGTAAAAATATTTTAAAAGTGTCGTCCCATGATGCTGTTCAGCAATATCTACAATTTCCTTAGGCATTTTATGTTTTCTAAGCATTTCTGCTCCATCAATCGCATGGGCAATGATAATATTTTTACTAGTTTGCGGAGGCAGCCGATCATGCGGATTTTCAATATTCATTTGGTTTTCAATAAAAAACTGCGGCCTTTTTGTTTTGCCAATATCATGATAATAACAGCCAACCCGTGCAAGCAGCCCATTTGCCCCAATGGCTTCACAAGCAGATTCAGACAAGTTAGCTACCATGACGCTATGGTGATAAGTGCCTGGTGCTTCAGTTAAGATTTTTCTAAGAAGAGGGTGATTTGGGCTCGTCAGTTCAATCAATCTGATTGTAGAAAGAATGCCAAATCCAGCCTCAAAAAAAGGAAGCAAGCCAATGGCTAATACTGCAGACAAAATTCCTGACAGCGCCCCGATAATCAAATAAAAGCCATATTCCAGCCCATCATATTGCCCGTTTCTAAGAAAGATAAGGGAAAAAATCAAAACCACATTTACACCAGCCACAAACATACCTGCTTGTAAAATTCGTGACCGATTTTTTTGTTTTGTTAAAAATATGATCCCTGCTAGCCCGCTGCAAATAATATAAATTCCAGAAGTAACGTGAAAGGCTCCTGTTATTCCTTCGTTAAAAATAATACTTCCGCAAATGGACATAATGATTGTAAATAACACAGCCATTCGTTCATCAATTAAATTTCGGATTAATATAGGTCCCATGGCAGCTGGAAAAATGTAGCTAATTTCCGAATACTTAAATTCAGGAAAAAAACTGATTCCCTTCATCATTAAAATGGACAGGGCAAATATTAAGCTAAATAATAATAGATAACTTTGTTTTAGCTCGGAGTGAAGCTTTAATTCATTAAAATTATAATAAAGGGCTGCAAGAATAATAAAGGTAATTAATCCAAGGCCAAAAAAAGGCTTTATAGAATGGTTGTTGTCAAGCAATCCAATTAGCTCTAGCTGTCTATAAATATCTCTGCTGATTAAATGCTGCTCCTCAACAATAATTTGTCCTTGAAGAATTTTTACAGCTTCAACACTCTCCACTGCCTGCTGACGCATCTCATCCGTTGCAGAAGGATCATAAAACTCATTCTGGTACACTGCATATCTTCCTAATTCAATTGCTCCCACTTTAAGGCCAGAGTTCAAACTTGTATACTTTAGCTCCTCTTCTAACCGTTTTTTTGCATTTTCCACTTCATCTGCAGGAATTCTTTTGCTCATTACATTATTAATCGCGGTTACTGTAACGTCTTTAGCAATTGTAAGTTCGCCTTTAGATGCCTGTAATAAAGTCAGGAGGGTCTGATCAGAAATGTCCTTCGTTACATCCTCAGTCAGCTTCTCCTTCATCAACAATAATTTATCTGAAGGTGTTGGTTCAGAAAAAACGATTGTTTCACCTTCAGCTTCATCCGTGCTTTCAGCTGCTTTTTGTTTCTTTTCTAAATCATCTTGTATCTCATCATTAACCTCAGTAGCAGAATCAAATATAGATGTAATTAAGTCTACACGATTTTGGGCAATTTCCTTCTTTACTACATAAACGTCCGGCACATGATCTGCTGCTTCTTTTTTCCTTTTTTCCGTTAATACTTTATCTTCAATCGTGATAGGAGATCTGATTGTTTGCTCAGCAACTGAAAACAGTCCTAGGTCTAATTTTTCTGGTTTAACATTACTGTACATAGCAAGGAACATCACAATCCCAAGAAAAATAAATAGAAGAACTCTAAAAAATGTTAATTCTAATAAATTTCTAATTTTCATTAAGTATTGCTGCAGTTTTTCCACATTCAATCCCTCCTATCTTGGTTAATGAAACTGACCAGATAAGTGATTCTACTATTCGATTAAGACTTACATTTATTATGTAAAATGATAACAGTTTTTCAAACAAGTTTCATCCTTCTTAAAAAACTTCTGAAAAAGTCATAATTCTTCACTTAACGAAAACAGCAAAAGAAAACCGTACGGTATTCCCGACGGTTTTAATTCTCGTGCTGACCATATGCATGAATAATTTTTGCTACTAGAGGATGACGGACTACATCACTTTCTTCAAGATGCACAATCGCGATCCCCTTCACACCTTTTAGAATTTCTTCGCCAAGAATTAATCCTGATTTTGCGCCTTTCGGGAGATCCACCTGTGTTTTATCACCAGTGATCACCATCTTCGAGCCAAATCCAAGACGGGTTAAAAACATTTTCATCTGAGCATGGGTTGTATTTTGGGCTTCATCAAGGATAACGAAAGCATCATCAAGCGTCCGGCCTCTCATATAGGCTAAGGGGGCTATTTCAATCGTTCCTCTTTCGATTAGTCTTTCTGTATGTTCAGCCCCTAATACATCATGCAAAGCATCATATAAAGGTCTAAGGTACGGATCCACTTTCTCTTTTAAGTCACCAGGCAGAAATCCAAGGCTTTCACCCGCTTCAACGGCAGGACGAGTTAAAATTATTTTCTTAACTTGACCATTTTTCAATGCGTTTACTGCCATAACGACCGCTAAATATGTTTTTCCTGTTCCAGCTGGCCCTATTCCAAAAACAAGATCATGAGTTCGAATGGATCGAATGTATTGACTTTGACCAATCGTCTTTACACGAATTGACTTACCCTTAGCATTTCTAATAATTTCTTCATCATATAAATCGCTAAAATAATCTAAAGTACCTTTTTTCGCCATTTGAATTCCGTACATGACATCCCGCTGGCTAATGTTGATTCCTTTTCTTATAACCTGCAGTAATTCAGAAAGTAATTTTCCAACCATTCCAACCTGTTCCATTTCACCGGAAACAAAAATATTTTCTCCGCGTGTAACAATGGATACAGACAATTCTTGCTCAATCATTTTTATGTTTGCGTCTGAATTCCCAATCAAGCTCATTGCTTCATTCGGATTCTCAAGTTGTACATTCATTGTCTTCAAGTCTTCAGTCATTCCGTATCTCCTTGAATAATTGGTTGCGCTTCTGCTATATTCTCAATAATTTGGAAATGTATTGATATAGTTACTTTACCATTCTCTACTGACTTGTGTAAAACTTTTTCCCCTTTAATTTTAGCATTTTCAGAAAGAAGGTTTTTTATATCATTTCGCGCACTAATTTTTGCAGCTTCAAATGCTTCTTCATTTGAATATATTTGTATGACCTGTTCGCTTTCCCTTATTGTTTTAAATAAATAAGATATTGGAAGCTCCCATTTTAAAAAGTGGATTTTCTTTTCATTTGCCTCTGTTTTGGATTCTTTGTAATCCACTTTACCAAATCCCCATATCGGAATTTCATATTTTCCAACCTTTAGAATATGTTTTTGTTTTTCATTTCCGTTTAATACTTGCAAGGTGTTTTTTAATGGAATTGTAGCCGTTGTTGTGTACCATGTTTCACCAAAGATTTCTCCTTTTGCCGGAACTGTCTCGGTTTTTTGCCCATCCTCTCCAATAATTCCTGAAACAAGGAGCTGACCAGGATTAACATGATCATTTACACTTACTTTTGGTTGTCCTTCTTCAACAAACATGTCAACAATAATTGCCTTCTTTTTTGCAACTAAATGTCTTGGACTTAAATATTCAGGTTTATTTGGTTCAGTTTTTTCCACAACCTGAAGATGGTAGGTTGTCCCTTTTAATTCCACACCAACCCAAGTAATTTCCTTAATATTATCTGTCAATTTCCTCTGAATAGCTTCAACATTATCTAAGAAAAACTGTACTTTCCCACGTTTTACACCTAGTTCATCTAACTCTTTTCGTATTTTGTATTCAGTTGCAGGGTCTGCCCCCTTTATCTCTATTCCCCAAACCATATTTGATAATATGATAATAACTAATAAAAATATTGGGGCGCCAATAACAAATCCAATATTTTTCAACATGCGCTTAAAGATAAATGGAAAGCCTGTCCGCTGTAAAAATTCGATTTTGCAATCACTGTTCCGAACAATATTTCTTAATTGCTTCACATCATTTAGCTTCATTTTAAAGGTTACTGCTTCGGTGCCGTGCCTTTTTACATGCCATACAAGAATTCCGCTTCGTGTAAGAGTATTAATAAAACGCTCAATTCCTTTACCCTTAGTCTTAACTGTTACAATCCCTCCAAAAAATTCGACCCAAAGATTTTTCATTGCCTTCCCCCTGAATTCTCTTTATCACCACAAATTTGCTGTTCATAATACCCTTCCTATAAGTCCCTACAGAAGGCTACTGTCCTTCTGTAAGGACATCCTTAATTAATCGTTAATATATGTGACTTGATCAATTTTCCCTTCCAGCAGAATTTCCTCGGGCAGAATCGTTTTTATGACAAAGGCTTTCCCTTTTATTAACAGCTGACCCTGCTTAAGGAGCAGCCTTAATTCTTTATCTGAAAAAGCAAGCAATCCACGGTGGTTCTCAATATATATATGGATTTGTCCGATCATCGTAATGCGGGGTAAATCCATCATGACATCTTGAGGAAGCTCCATGTTTTTTGTCATCCATTTTCGGACGAATTGTCCCCACTTTCTTGCCATAAAAAAAGAACCCCCCTTCATCTCATATGTATGAAATGAAAGGGGGTTCTAGCACATATTTTTTACCTATGAATTAAGATAATTTATTGTTTTTTTACTGACTTATGAGCCTTTAATGCCCTTGGAGGTCCGATAATTTCAGACCAAATAATCCCATCGATAAGCTGTTTTTTGCTAGGAGATAAGGTCTGCCTCCATTCTTTTTGCAATGCACCTTGAATAGGTACCGGAGCTTTAGAAACTGTCTTTATAAATTCCGCTTGTTTCTTAGCCATTTCCTGTTGTTCCTTTAGTGCATTTATCTCTTCTTCAGCAAGCCTCTGCCTTTCTAAAGCTTCCATTTCAAGCTTTAGTGCTTGTTCAGCCTGATGCCTTTGCTGTTCTTCAATAGATCTCGTCTCCATTTGAGGAATACGTTCCTGCATTTGCTTAAACACTTCAGCTGGAGATGGCTTCACCTGTTGCCCGCTGCCTTTCCGCTGTTGCTGCTGATTTCCTTTATTTTTCATGAAAAAGGAAATAATATAGCCAATTATTACGATAATAAAAATTGGGTTTTCGAAAATAAATTCCAAGAGGGAACCCCCTCCCTTCTATTTATTAAAGTGAGCCTTTATTTATCTTTGACCGCCGTCTTTGTGATCATCATTAATCCGACCAATAGAATCTCTCATATCTGTATCAGCGGAAATATTCTTGATATTCATATAATCCATAACCCCGATATTTCCTGATCGAAGCGCTTCAGCCATGGCAAGCGGTACTTGTGCTTCAGCTTCTACAACCTTCGCTTTCATTTCTTCAACCCTTGCCTTCATTTCCTGCTCTGAAGCGACAGCCATTGCACGTCGTTCTTCCGCTTTAGCTTGGGCAATCTTCTTATCTGCCTCTGCTTGCTCTGTTTGTAAATGGGCTCCGATGTTTTTACCGATATCCACATCCGCAATATCTATCGAAAGGATTTCAAAGGCTGTCCCGGAATCCAATCCTTTATCTAGGACTGTTCTAGAAATCATATCAGGATTTTCAAGAACTTTTTTATGATTTTCTGACGAACCGATAGTCGAGACGATTCCTTCACCAACACGAGCAACGACTGTTTCTTCACCAGCACCCCCGACAAGACGTTCAATATTCGCTCTAACAGTAATTCTAGCTTTTGCCTTTACTTCAATTCCATCCATTGCAACACCAGCAATGAAAGGTGTTTCAATTACATTTGGATTAACACTCATTTGGACAGCTTCAAGAACATCACGGCCTGCCAGATCAATTGCTGCGCTGCGCTCAAATTTTAATTCAATATTTGCTCGATGTGCGGCAATCAGTGCATTCACAACACGGTCGACATTCCCACCTGCTAAATAATGGCTTTCCAGCTGATTTGTCGTTACATCTATACCCGCTTTGTGTGCTTTAATTAAGGGGTTAATGACCCTGCTTGGAATAACCCTCCGGAGCCTCATCCCAACTAATGTAAAGATACTGACTCTGACTCCAGCTGCCAAAGCTGAAATCCAAAGCATTACTGGAACAAATGTAAAAAGAACTCCCAATAGAATAATCGCAAGAACAACGGCTACTATCAAAAAAGCTGTACCAGCCCCTAGCAATTCCATATTTATTCCTCCTCTTTTTCTTTCTTATTTTGATCTATTATTTCTCTTACTACTATACGAGAACCCTCAGCTTTTACAACTCTAACTCTCGCATCTTTTAAAATAAACGCACCTTCACTGACGACATCGATTCTTTCATCTTCAATCACAACGGTACCTGATGGCCGAAGAGCTGTCAGTGCGTAGCCTTCTAACCCAATGAGCTCTAATCGGCTTTTATTGGAAACATAGCCCTCTTCTGTTTTTGTTGCATCAGTTAAGATGATTTTTTTGAAAAATTTCATTTTTTTACCAAGCACCTTTACCATTATAATAGACGCTAAAATAGATATACTGATAGCAATTAATAAAGAAATTCCCATATGAACGACATTATCAGAAGCTAAAAATAGACTTCCAAGTATCGCTGCCAGGCCTAGAATACCTGCAACTCCTCCTGGGAGAAAAAACTCCGCGATGATCAGCCCAATGCCAACAACAAAGAGGATAAGTGTTTCATATCCGGCAAGACCTGCAACTAAATGTCCATAGAAAAACAATAATAATGCAGACAATCCCATAAATCCGGGAAGCCCGAAGCCGGGGGAATACAATTCTAGGATTAGTCCCAAACTTCCAATAGATAATAATATCGGTATCACTACAGGATGGGTAATAAATCTCGCTATTTTTTCTGCAAAGCTTTCTTCCACTGTTTTGACCTCAGCATCAGAATAACCAAGATTGTCGAGAAGTTCATTCAAATTATTGAAAGTCCCTTCTGAATACTTTACTTCCAATGCCTTTTCAGCACCTAGAGTGAGTAACTTTCCTTTAGGGGCTCCAACTTCAGGAAGATTGATAGACTCATCTGCCATTGCTAGCGCATAAATCGGGTTTCTTTTACTCTGCTTTGCAGCCTCCTCCATTGCCGCAAACCAATAGGATTCAGCCTTCTTCCCAGCAGTATTTCCCTGTTGATCAATAATGGCCGCTGACCCCATAGTAGAACCTGGCACCATATAGATTTCATCTGTATTTAGCGCAATATAAGCACCTGCAGATAAAGCCTGTTTGTTCACAAATGAAATCGTCTTCACATCTGTTGTTGTTAATAACTTCCCAATTTTCCCAGCGGCATCCACTGCCCCTCCAGGAGTATCAATATCAAAAATAATCGCAGATGCCTTGTCTTCCTCAGCTAAATGAACAGCTCTGTTTAAATAAGCAAACAGACCTTTTTCTACTGTATCTTGAATAGGAACGACATAGACAATTTCATTATCAGCATTTCCTTTAAATGGGATAATCATTAGGATAAAAGCAAAAAGGAATGAAAAAATGATGAATATCCTTCTTAATCTCAAAGCTCTCCCCTCCCTCCAAAACAATGCATCTAGTTCTTTTACGTATTCAACTAAAAAAGGTTTCATACTTGGCTAATTTTTTTATGAATATTTCGTCACTTTACTAACTATTAAAAAAGACCGAAAGCGAATGCTCACGGTCTTTTTATACAAAGGTTTTGTTTTTTATGAAAGGTGTTGTTGTACAAGTTTATTTACAAGTGCTCCATCTGCTTTGCCTTTTACTTTCGGCATAATGGCAGCCATTACCTTACCCATCTCAGCTTTAGATTTTGCACCTATTTCAGCAACCGTTTCTTGTACGATCTTTGAAACCTCATCTTCAGAGAGCTGTTTAGGCATATATAGTTCGACATACTGAAGTTCAGTATGAATTTTTTCAACAAGATCTTCACGACCTGCTTTTTCAAATTCATGGAGGGAATCCTTGCGTTGTTTAACTTCGCGAGAAAGGACAGTAAGCTCTTGATCTTCGGATAAGTCTTGTCCATGCTTAATTGCTTCATTCTGCAAGGACGCTTTAATCATCCGGATAACGGTTAGCTTATCTTTTTCTTTGTTCCTCATCGCTTGTTTCATATCCTCATTTAAACGTTCGAGAAGACTCATAATGAACACCCTCTCTTAATACTTACGTTTTCTTGCAGCCTCAGACTTTTTCTTACGTTTTATACTAGGCTTTTCATAGAATTCGCGCTTTCTAGCTTCTTGTATAGTACCAGATTTAGATACAGTACGTTTGAAGCGACGAAGAGCATCTTCAAGCGATTCGTTTTTACGAACGACGGTTTTAGACATTCTCTTTCCCTCCCTCCGAGCACAACACACTTACACCAACATGGTTTTTTCCATGTACTTTGCAATTATAATATAACCGTGAATCAAGGTCAACTGTTAATAGCCCCTTCAGAAGTGTTTTTCACAATAAAAATCAACAGCAGCATCGCTCCAATGTACATGCCATAAATTTTCCTGCTATTTTCGACATAAACCTTCATAGTACTAGTTGAAAAACCCTATTATTTAAAGAGTGCGGTCATAAAAAAGATAAAAAGGCATGTCCTTGGCTCAGTTGCCATACATATAGAGATAGGGGGTGGGAGCTTGACCCAGCTATTTCTATTTATTTTATTCATTGGACTTTTTATATACGGAATGACCTTGCTACGATCAGGTCTATATAATTTATCTGGGGATTCTTTAAAAAATGTACTAACTAAATTAACAGCCACTCCTTGGAAAGGATTATTAGCGGGCATAGGCATAACTTGTATATTGCAGAGCAGCTCAGCGGTGATGATTATTACGATCGGGCTCATTTCTGCAAGGCTGCTTTCATTTCCTCAGTCGATTGGAATTATTTTAGGAACGAATATTGGAACAACGTTAACGACTGAATTAATTACATTTGATATTAAATCTTTCCTTATTCCTTTTGCCCTTTTAGGTGCTGTATTATTATTGATTGGGAACAGAAATGTAAGGAGTATTGGATTAATCTTACTAGGTATATCTGCAGTTTTTGCAGCGATGGGGGGATTCGAATATTTAGCAGGGCCATTAAGATCGATTGAATTTGTCAATCAACTATTAATTGAATTAAAAGGAAGTTACCTTTTAAGTATACTTGCTGGAACTATTATTACAGCAATCATTCAGTCCAGTACTGCGACTACAGGCATCATTATGGGCTTTCTATCTGGAGGAGCATTCGGGCTGGACACAGGAATAGCAATCATGCTTGGTTCCAATATTGGAACATGTGTCGATGCTTTTTTAGCATCATTATTGGGAGGAAAAGAGGCAAGGCTTTGCGCGTACGCTCATATTTGGCTAAATGTCATCGGAGTTGTGATTTTTTATCCATTTATCAGCTTCCTGACTTCCCTCGGTCTGCAATTAGCATCCGCACCAGATGTCCAGCTCGCACATATCGGTGTTATCTTTAACGTTATCACATCTTTAATGGTACTTCCATTTGCTACTCAATTTGGGAAAATAATCATTAGAATCCACGGACGTCATTAACTAACTGTCAACCCAAAAGAAAAAATGCCGGAGATCCGGCATTTTTTTTAGTAGTCTGAATCGCTTGTTAATCCGTTAACGATTGCTGCTCCTGAGCTTGCTCCAATTCTTGTTGCTCCCGCTTGAATCATCTTCTGTGCATCCTCTGCACTTCTTACACCGCCAGAAGCCTTGACACCGATGTTTGGACCCACTGTTTTTCTCATTAGAGCGATATCTTCAACAGTTGCTCCGCCAGTAGAGAAGCCTGTTGACGTTTTTACAAAGTCTGCTCCAGCTTTTACAGATATTTCACATGCTCTAACCTTTTCTTCTTCGGAAAGTAGAGAAGTTTCAATAATCACCTTTGTTAAAGCCTTTCCTTTTGCTGCATTCACTACAGCACGGATATCTCTTTCGACTAATTCATGATCTCCGCTTTTTAATGCTCCAATATTGATCACCATATCTACTTCAGTTGCACCGTTTTCAATTGCATTTTTAGTTTCAAATTCCTTTGTTTCAGGCGTTGAAGCACCTAAAGGAAAACCAATTACTGTGCAGACTTTTACATCTGTTCCGCTCAATAATTGACTTGAAAACTTCACCCAAGCAGGATTTATGCACACTGATGCAAATTGATATTCTTTCGCTTCAGCACAAATTTTTTCAATTTGCTCCTTAGTTGCATCTGCTTTTAGTAATGTATGATCGATCATTCCAGCTACGTTTTTCGCCATTATAATGACTCCTTTCAAACTAACAAGTTGTACGTACCTCTTACATCATATCACTCATAAGAAAAAATTTCGAGTTGAATAATTATGAGCAGGTTTCATTTGCATAAATAACTTGTTTTATATTAATAAACTTATTATTCCAATTTAAAAGGGCATTATTTAGTTTATTAA
>NZ_JBALPC010000123.1:0-14483 GCF_036965225.1 Bacillus sp. JJ1474
GTCCCTCAGCTACTCTTGATAAGAGATAAACTATTTAATTTTTCAAATTCCTTAGATACAAACTTTACTCTCATTTAATCATATTGTCAACAAGATTTAGAAAAATGACTAATTTAGGCCCACTTTTTCATTCTTTGAAGTAAAAGGCCGTCCGTCCTTTTATTTTCCCCTGTTACAAAATCAGTCATATAATGTATTAAATAGGTTCCATAGTGATTATTTGTTTTTAATAGTAACTCATTCAAATAATTTCTACGGAAAGCATCGTTCCAGTCCTAGAACTTTATTTTATCTCTTTCCCCTACTTCCACTTCATTTCACCCCAATATTTTCCTTTTAAACTAGGAACTTTTGCAAAATTAAATTATAATTACACTAGATAACTATTTGAATCGGGAGTATGGATATGATAGTGAGAACTAAGCCTTTAAAGTTTAAATTGAAAGAAACACGAAATCCTCTCGAAGATTTTATGTTCCTTAGCAAAATTGATCATTCTGCCGTTACGAAAGAAGTTATTTTTCTTAGGTACATCGGAATTCCTGACACTGTTCAGCATTACATTGAAAACATTCTGAAAATAGACCGCTGTTTTTCATCAAGTGTGCCGGCTGTTCCTTACTTACGACTGCAGCGACTTGAAGGTATTTCAAACAAAAATGAAATTTCCAGACTTACAAAGGTTTGGGAGGAATGGGATGCAATCACCAATGTTGCTGTCATGAATCCTCATTTACTTCATCAAATACCCCTTTGCAGCCAATTAAATAACGATAGCCTTGAATGGACAAAAAAACTTATTTTTGTGGAGATTCTGTCCAAGTATAGAACATTGCATCTACAATCCAATGACACACAAATTAAAAACTTTGCAGTTAAATTTTTGAATTGGATAGAAATTTATTTACCTAAGCTTTTTGAAGGTACAAGCATATCTCCAAAAGTGGTTTTTATCGGAGATATTAAGCTGCATGAGCTATTATTCTTGTATTTCCTGTCCCGTCTTGGCTGTGATATTTGCTATATGAACCCGAAAGAAGATATGGTTCATTTGTATCCTGAGATAGAAAAATTCTCAACTTTATATAAATTCAGCACACTGAATTCAGATCAGATAACTATTCCTGATTTGACAGCACCTTCAAGCATCTCTGCTAAAGAAAATCTGAAACAAATTCCAACTAAGAGCAGAGAATTCAACTATGAGGAGCTGGCAGGTCTATCGAACTCCGTAGTCATGATTAAAAGTTTTGATGAGCATAATAAAATATTATGCAGCGGCTCTGGTGTTGTCATTCATAGCAAAGGGTATATCTTAACGAATCTGCATGTGGTTGCGGGCGGTCATCTTTTTTCGGTGCTCTACGAGAATGAAACCGAAGAATATCTAACAGGAAATTTCATTAAATATCATCAGCAATATGACCTGGCTATTATTAAGGTTGATAAAAATTGTGCTCCTCTCCCTGTAAAAACGGATGGCAACTTAGTGCGAGGACAAAAAATTGTAGCTATCGGCAGCCCATTAGGATTGTTTAATTCCGTCTCCGATGGCATTGTATCCGGTTTCCGGGAAATTAAGGATATCCCTATGATCCAATTCACTGCTCCAATCTCTGACGGAAGCTCTGGCGGCGCCTTGCTGGATATGTATGGAAGGCTAGTGGGGCTAATCACTGCGGGCTTTGACAAGGGACAAAATTTAAATTTAGCCGTACCTGCGGAAAATATATATCATTTTGGGCGGAATTTTATTGAGCATACGGACTAGGTTTCGCAAATAAATTGAGTGGTTTCGTAAACAAAGTGGAAAAAACAGAATAAAATGCCTGCCTCCTATCGTTTTCACGATGGGGGTAGGCATTTTTATCATTAATTTATCTTATTTAGGATTTATAAAAGTTCCTATTATAAAATAGTTGCACTAACTCTCTCCATTTAATCAAATTGAAAAATTAAAGATTTCTCCCATTAAGAATCGTATTCACTTTTCGAAGCTTTTCCTTTATATTAGGGTGAATTTGATTCTCTTCTTCTATAATCAATTTGTCACTTTCATCGTCATTGAACACATCATGAACTTGCCTTAACTGGTTCATTTGCAATGATGTTGGGGGATTCATCCCCATTTGGTTTAGCAAATGAACTGCGCTCTCTAATGAAACATGAAGATCCGGGTTCAACAGCCTGACAGTTTCAAACAACCACTGTGCTCTCCAAAGGTCAACAAGGATTGGATCAAAAATCGCAGCTCGATCCTTTTGTTCCTGTAGATTATCGTCACTAGCTTCTAAAGCTTTCACCGCTTTTTCAGTAAAAGCCAGTTCCATTAGTTCGTACGCTTCCTCGAAAAAGGCGTAGGAAGCAGGTGGATTATATTGCTGATTTATATTTTCTTTTTTATAAAAAGTTTCTTTAACAAATCCCTTTGTTTCATGATCGAATGTAAATTTATGAATAAAAATATCTGAATGCCACGTCTCTAACATTACAATACCGGGTTTTCTATCAAAGGTTGTCGTACTAATATCGACTGACCCCAATTGAACAAAATTATCAAAAAGGGGATACGTTTTCTCACCGTCTTTCACAACTAACAGCCAGGTTTCTCCATCATCCCATGCAAACAAGCCATTTTCCATTTTCCTTGCGTTGACATATAGTTCAATTATTTCTTCCTCACCATCCTGATCGATATCAAGAGTTGTTTCCTTATATAGCGATTGCGGATATTTTTCAATGTCCTTAGCTAGAATAATAGAGTAATCATTGTTCACCTCAAGAGCTTCCTTTTGTTCCTCCACTGTATTTTTCAAGTCTTCATTTTCAATGGAAAGCCGCTCAATTTGTTTTTTTAAGTCATTTATTTCTTTAGCTGGGTCTGCATTTACTTGATTGGTGCAGCCAGCAAGTATTCCGGCAGTTAAAATTACTATACCGGGTAAGTATCTCTTCATTTTCCAATCCCCCTTTAAATATTAATTTATCTCTTTCACCTATATAAATTGACGTAAATAATAGGAAAAAGTATCAATATTTTCAAAACATTACTGGTATTTATTCATAAAAAAAACTGCACCTCCAATGTTCGTCAATTCTAACAATGGAGATACAGCTCAATTCTACTTTATGCAATTTTTTTAATCTCTATTGTTTTCCCCTCTTTACGCCACTCTTTATATTCAGCGGCTGCTGTAAAGATAACATCTGTAGATGAATTAATAGCTGTTTCAACAGAGTCTTGAATAACACCGATGATAAAGCCTACTCCAACTACTTGCATAGCCACATCAGCAGGGATTCCAAATAAGCTGCACGCTAAAGGAATCAGTAATAAAGATCCGCCTGCAACTCCTGAAGCACCACAAGCACATATAGCAGACACCACACTCAGGATAATGGCTGTAGGAATATCGACTTGAATCCCAAGTGTATGAACCGCTGCAAGGGTCAAAACAGAAATCGTCACGGCAGCACCAGCCATATTGATCGTTGCCCCTAATGGAATCGATACTGAATAACTATCCTTATTCAAACCAAGATTTTCACATAATCTCAAATTTACAGGAATATTTGCAGCTGAGCTTCGTGTAAAGAATGCAGTAATACCACTTTCCTTTAGGCACTTAAAAACAAGCGGGAAAGGATTTTGTTTTATATACACAAACACGATGAGTGGATTGACAACCAACGCTACAAAAAACATACAACCTAGTAAAATAGCAAGTAACTTCCCATAGCTAAGTAAAGCATCAATTCCACTTGTCGTAATGGACTCAAATACTAGACCCATAATTCCTAATGGTGCACACTTAATAACCCATGTAACCATTTTGGTAATAGCATCTGAAAAATTAGCAATCATTGTTTTTGTCGAATCGGCGGCATTTTTTAAAGCCAAACCAAGTAGTATTGCCCAAGCTAAAATACCAATATAGTTCGCATTAAAAATCGCCTTCACTGGGTTATCAACAATGTTCATAAGCAATGTAGTTAGAACCTCAACAACACCGCTAGGAGGCGCCACGTCCTCAGCACCCTTTACAAGCGTTAAGCTTACAGGGAATATAAAACTAGCAATTACTGCAATTAAGCCAGCTAAAAATGTTCCTAAGAGATAAAGAATGATAACGGATTTCATATTCGTTTGCTGACCACTTTTGTGTTGCGCAATAGCTGATATACCCAAAAAGAGTACTAATACAGGTGCAATAGCCTTTAACGCACCTACAAACAATGTGCCAAAAATGGCAATCGGTTTTGCTGCTTCTGGGATCGTTAAAGCTAAGATAATACCGATAATCAAACCTATGATTATTTGTTTAACTAAGCTTAGTTGATTCCACTTTTTTAGTAAGCTTTTCATAGATGTTCCTCCCTAGGTGTAATAATTACGATAATATGAATATTGCATAATACATTTCCTCGAAATTCCATTTCAAAAGGACATTTGTCTTTCTATGAAAAGTATTATATGGTTTTATTCGATATATTACAATACTATTATTTTTATTAACATTATTCGGATTGTTCAGATAAAAAGTGGGAAACCTCTAGATTTCTGGTGATTCTTGGTTTTAAAATATTATTATTATTATAGTTATTTTACTCCAAATTGCGTTGTTCCTTTTACTAGGAAGATAGTAAAGATTTTTACAACGGGCCATGTTGGAGGTTTTTACTGGAAATGGATCTTGGAAACTGAAAAATTAGACCTGAACTTTCAAGAGAGGACACTGGTACCGTTATTTACCGAAAAAGGTTGTTTTTTTAGAGGTAACGGACTCTAGTTCCGCTATCCCTAGAAAAGTAAGCAAATTTCTCATGTTTATCATTAATAACGGAATCTCTGTCCTTTTCATTTATCAAAAGTGTGGATTATATTGAATAAAGGATTCTCAGTCCGCCAAATAAAACAAAAAGGCCTATCACCAGTTCAGACTTTAAATTTTCCCAAAAAAGTCGCCTGACCCCATGCGTACTAAAGAATTTCCGCATTTGGGATCAAGCGCACTCGTTAATGATTTAATCCTTCACTTAATTTACCAGTAATCTTATCAATTTGTACTTCAAATAACTCCGTTTTCGAAAGGGTTGGGTATCCTTTTTCAAAAGTCCATTCTGGATCCCCATACTTTTCCATTAACCGATCATAGAACCATTCTTTCTGCTTGTCATCTTCAATATGCTTAATGATTCCAAATAAAACTACGCTTGTGTAGACGAGTGCAGATTGGCACGCAAATTTTTTACCTGGATGAACATCCCCCATCTCGCTAACCTCGATACAAATTTGCGGATTTTTTTTGATATTTGTCCAAAAATGACTCTCCCACAAATTTCCTATATGTAGGTATAGTTTGTTTCCGTCCTCATAAACATAGACAAATGGGATTACATATGGAAACCCATCCTCCCCCACTGTCGCCACATGTGCGACCTTACCCATTTTTAAAAAATGATAAGCACTTTCCTCCGTCATTTCCCGCTTCTTATTATGAATTAAACCTCTCAACTTCCTCACTCCTTGCTTTTTTAGTATCCCTTGTACACAACCCCTTGGGTATGCATCATAATATTGCTAACAATACTCGCATTCGTTTGGATAATATCCTTTCAACTTTAAAAATATTCCTATTCTCCTAGTTTATACTTAACGTGCCATAATCCTTTTTAAGAGCTTATCTAAATGAATTGGCAAACAATTTCATTTTTGCAGAAAATTTCCTCAACATTTGGTAGAATAAAATTTAACCAATCATACGTATCCAAGGGACGGGTGACAATGTTCAATTTAGTGCCATTAATGCTTGAAAAAGTCGGGATCATTGTTATTGTTGCTTTTTTACTCTCACAAATGAGATCATTTCGCCAAATCGTCTTAAAGGAACACAATAAAAATGAGAAAATCATGCTCATTTTACTTTTTGGCGCTTTTGGAATAATTAGTAATTATACAGGTATTGAAATTCATCAAAGTTCAATAAATAAAGCAGGGTGGCTTTCTTTTATTGACTCAGAAAGTGCTATAGCGAATACGAGAGTAATGGGGGTCGTCATAGGAGGCTTGCTCGGCGGTCCAATGGTGGGAGTAGGTGCTGGCCTAATCGCAGCAGTTCATCGATATACACTCGGCGGCTTTACGGCATTTTCTTGTTCAATTTCTACTCTTATTGCTGGGTTAATTGCTGGATATTTTGGCAGAAGACGAAAACTGAAAGGGAAAAAGATCACGGCTGCGTATGCGGTTATGATAGGTATGACGTTGGAAGCGTTACAGATGCTGATCATTCTCGTGGCTGCCAAACCGTTTGAACTTGCATGGGCTCTCGTACAAGTTATTGGCTTTCCAATGATTTTTGTTAATGGGTTCGGAACATTATTGTTCATGTTCATTATTCAATCTATCATGCATGAAGAAGTACGTGCTCGTGCGAACCAAACGAATCTTGCCTTCAAAATTGCCGATCGAACTCTGCCTTTTTTTCGCCAAGGCTTAAATACACATTCATGTAAAGAAATTTCGGAAATCATGCTGAAGCTGACAAACGCCGATGCGGTCGCTGTTACAAATGACCATCAAGTTTTGGCTCATGTTGGGATCGCTTCAGATCATCATATTCCTAATGAAAAACTTGCGACCGGGTTGACTAAAAAAGTGCTTGGAAGCGGTAAGATTGCCATTGTCAAAACAAAGGAAGATATTTTTTGTTATCAGCGGAATTGCCCATTAGAAGCGGCAATTGTCCTACCGTTAAAAGTCAAAAACAAAATTGTTGGTACATTAAAAATGTACTATAATCAGCCAGAATATCTGGATAAAGTGCAGGAGCAATTAGCAGAAGGCCTTGCTAATCTGTTCTCTACACAACTAGAACTTGCCGAGGCTGAACACCAGGCGAAATTGTTGAAGGATGCAGAAATAAAAGCACTGCAAGCACAAATTCATCCGCACTTTTTATTTAATAGCATCAATACAATCTCAGTACTATGCCGTAAAGATGTAAATAAAGCCCGTCAATTACTTTTAGACTTAAGCTCATTTTTCCGCGGCAATCTTCAAGGAGCAAGGCAGATGCTTATTCCTTTAGAGAAGGAATTAGAGAATGTACGGGCCTATATCTCATTAGAACAAACCCGTTTTCCAAATAAGTATTGCATTGCATTTCAAATTGATCCAGGACTCGAAGAAGTATATATTCCACCATTTACCTTACAGCCTTTAGTCGAAAATGCCATTCATTATGGATTTCCGCGAAGCAAAACCGAAGGAAAAATTACTATTCGGATTTTTCATAAGAATAATCAATTGAAAATTATTGTTGCAGATAATGGAGATGGCATCCCTAAAGATAGGATAAAAGTGCTTGGCAAGCAAATTGTGAATTCGAAAAAAGGAAATGGAACAGCCCTCTTTAATATTAGCGAACGTCTTAAAGGGATCTATAACGGGCAAGCGAGCTTAACAATAAAAAGTCAAGTGGATAGTGGATCAACGATCACGATTTCCATTCCGCTCGACAGTAAAGGAGTTTTTGAAAGAGATGTTAAGAGCTTATATAGTGGATGACGAGCCATTAGCTAGAGATGAAATCAAATACTTGCTTATTCGCAGCAAACAAGTTGAAATCTTAGGTGAAAGTGATTGTCTAGAAGATGCGGTTGCTGATATTTCTGAACTTAAGCCTGATCTTGTTTTCCTTGATATTGAACTAGCCGAAGATAACGGATTAAGCTTAGCAAAACAATTAGAAACTTTAGATATAACACCAGCAATAGTTTTCGCAACTGCATACGATGAGTATGCACTGCAGGCCTTTGAATTAAATGCAGTCGATTATATTTTAAAGCCCTATGAAGAAAATCGTATTCAAAAAACGTTAGATAAAATTAAAAAAATGCAAAAAATCGGTAATCAGGATATTCCTGCCTACCCCTCATTGAAAAATACCCGTAATGGAAAAATAGCGGTCAATGTTGATGAAAAATTTATTTTATTAGCCTATGATGACATCCTTTATTTAGAATCCAGCGAGGGAAAGTGTACAATTAAAGCGCTAGAACATACATACAAAGTTAGTGAGGCACTTGTCGTATTAGAAAAAAAGTTAAATCAAACACAATTTCTCCGTGTTCATCGCAGTTTTATTGTGAACGTAGATCACATCCTTGAAATAGAGCCTTGGTTTAACTCGACATACAATTTAATTATGAAGGACAGTTCCAAAGTTCCAGTTAGCCGAACCTATGTTAAGGAATTAAAGAAACTAGTCGGTTTTTAAAATATATCAGAATTTTGCAACTCATCAGTAAATTAATGTAATTCAACATTCGATTTATGTATTTTATCTTGAAATTGAAATAATAGCGCTTTCATTTTGTATGATTAGTTTGTATTCATACATTTTGAAGGAGGATTGTATAAATGAGTGCTCTTACAATCGTTATTGGTGCTATCTGTATACTCTTAATTGCTTACCGTTTATACGGGACATTTATGGCGGCAAAGGTTTTGAAGCTTAATGAATCTAAACCGACTCCGGCTCATAAATTAGAAGACGGGCAAGATTATGTACCCACGAATAAATGGGTTTCATTTGGTCACCATTTTGCGGCGATTGCTGCAGCGGGGCCGTTAGTTGGTCCAATCTTAGCAGCTCAATTCGGTTATCTGCCAGGTTTGCTTTGGCTCCTAATTGGTGCTGTCATCGGTGGAGCTGTCCACGATTTAGTTGTTCTCTTCGCCTCTATGCGCAGAGATGGAAAATCACTATCGGAGATCGCAAAAGAAGAACTCGGCCCTGTTGCTGGATTCTGTACAGGTTTAGCAATGTTATTCATTATAACGATTACAATGGCAGGTCTCTCTTTAGTTGTCCTAAGTGCTTTAGAAAGAAACCCATGGGGAACATTTGCAGTAGCTATAACGATTCCCATTGCTATGGGGGTTGGATTGTATCATAAGAAGACAGGCAATTTAAAAGTTGCAACGATAGTTGGTTTCGGTTTAATTTTGCTGGCAGTATTCTTGGGGCCGAACATCCAAGGTACAGCTTTAGGTGATTTCTTAACACTTGAAAAAAGCACTCTTGCCCTTGCTCTGCCAATCTATGCATTCTTTGCTGCTGCGTTGCCTGTATGGTTTTTACTTGCACCGCGTGATTATTTAAGTACGTTTATGAAAATAGGGGTATTTGTTGCATTAATTCTTGGTGTATTCTATGTGAACCCAGCTGTTCAATTCCCTGCCTTTACAGAATTTATTAATGGCGGCGGTCCTATTATTGCTGGTCCTGTGTGGCCGTTCGTTTCCATTACGATTGCTTGTGGAGCAATCTCTGGCTTCCACGCATTCGTTGGTTCCGGCACAACTCCGAAAATGATCAATCGTTGGAGTGATGCTAAAGGAGTAGCTTTCGGATCCATGCTTGTAGAATGTTTAGTTGCAGTTATGGCGTTAATTGCAGCAGTATCTTTACAGCCTGGAGATTATTTTGCCATCAATTCAACACCGGAGAAATTTGCAACACTAGGTATGGAAACTGTTCATCTAAACCAGCTTAGTCAAGATATTGGGATGGATCTTGAAGGTAGAACGGGTGGAGCCGTTACCCTTGCTGTAGGGATGACGTATATCTTTACGGAGATTCCTATTTTCAAAAATATGGCATCCTTCTTTTACCAGTTTGTTATTCTTTTTGAAGCCGTTTTTATCTTAACAGCCATTGATGCAGGAACCCGTGTTGCCCGCTATTTGATCCAGGATTTCGGCGGACAATTTATTAAACCTTTAAAACGGACAGATTCATTGCCTGCGAATATTACCGCCAGTGCTTTAGCTTGTTTATTCTGGGGATATCTACTCTATTCCGGCGACATCAGTTCCGTTTGGGCATTATTCGGAGTATCCAACCAATTAATGGCTTCCATTGGTCTGATCATCGGTGCGACTGTAGTCCTTAAGATTGCTGATAAACGTTGGTATATGCTGACATGTTTAGTCCCTCTATCTTATCTCTATGCAACTGTAAATGTTGCAGGATATTGGATGGTGAAAAATGTCTACTTAAACGCAGATAGTGCTGGTTTTAACGTATTAAACGGTACGCTATCCATCATTATGCTTATCCTTGGATTCGTCATTTTAGTTACTTCCATTAACAAGTGGATTAAGCTATCCAAACTGCCACAGGCTGTTCTTGTAGAACAATCAGAGAGAGAAATTGCTTAATAAAACAGCACCCAATCCTCCATGATTGGGTGCTGTTTTTTATTAATGAAGCTTTGCTGAGATAGATTTTAAGAAGCTCATACCGGATAATTTTAGCGTCAGTTTTTCCTTGGCCCGAATATGTTTTTGAACATATATTGATAGATTACCAACCATATATTCATTATAATGATTTAAGTTTTGAGGTTTTCCCGGCACTGCAACTACTTCTTGAACCCCTGGTGCACAGCAACCCTTTACATCGAGCGTTTTTACAGTTAATTGGCTTCCCTTAGCCTCTATCCAATTCCTTGATTCAGCATCTATTTCAACATTCATAAACAATCCCCCCATTTCAATCCTTTTATACGAAAAAAGGCACCTGTTCCTAGGGAAAGGCACCTTAGCTAAATAAATTCTATGTAATCATTGTTTTAAAAATACCTTATTTTGCATTAACATCAGGCTGATGCAATCCGAAAATATTTCCTTCTGTATCCAAATAATATCCTTGCCACGCCATTCCTGGCAATGCATATTTTGGCAATGCGACTTTTCCGCCATTATTAAGAATTTTAGCTTCCGATTCATCATAATTCTCAACGCCAATTGTACAAACATATGCATTTAAAGCTTGATTTACTTCAGGTGCAGCACTTTGCCGCTGCATTAATGCACCATTGATTCCTAGTTCATCTTCACTTCCTGTCACTACCCCAAAGTAAGGCATTCCAGCAAATTCGCTCCAGTCTTGAAATGTCCAGCCAAATACCTCACCATAAAACGTTTTTGCCTGTTCCATATTATTTACATGAATTTCAAAATGAACGACTCTTCCCATCATTAACCTCCTAGAATATTCAATAGATTTTATTTCTACCTGTGTTGATCAACAAGGATTAGATTACCATCTGGATCCTCAATCATAAAGCTGCTTGGACCTTTAGTTTCTAAATTTGCTTCCTGAATAAAGTTTATTCCCTTTTCTTTAAGTTCTTCTTGTAATACCCTTACATCCTTAAAAGGATTTACCTCTTCAGCATTCTCGTCCCACCCAGGATTAAAGGTTAATATATTCTTTTCAAACATGCCTTGAAATAGGCCAATAATACAGTCTTCATTTTTCAAGATTAACCAGTTTTGATCGATATTTCCACCAAAAACATTAAACCCTAGTTTCTCATAAAATGTTTTTGATGCATGAATATCCTTTACCGTCAAACTAACAGAAAATGCCCCAATACTCATGTTTTTTCTCCTTTCACCAGATAATAGAATACTTGCTTTAATTAAATATCACTTTTTAGGATATTTATTCTCTAAGTAGTTAACAGATTGTTTGATTAGCTTCTTTAATATTTCTAAATCTATGTCATCTAGTTTATTAATATAAACACAAGCTTTACCTGTTGTATGTTTCCCAAAAAGCTCTAGTAATTCTTCTCGTTCTTTTTCACCCAGATTAAAATATAAACTAATTTTTGCTTTACGAGGTGAAAACCCTACAAGTGGTGCATCTCCTACGTGCCCAGATTCATATATGTAATGGTAAGAACCGAACCCAATAATACTAGGCCCCCACATTTTGGCCGGAAAACCTGTCACTTCCGTGAAGATATCTAACAAGTCATATGCATCTTTACGCTTTTTGATATTTTCGACTCTTTCGATAAATTCAATGACACTACTATCAGTTTCTTTCGTCTTCAGTTCATACATTTATGCATCCTCCTTTTACTATTATTTTTATAGAAATATTATCTTCCGCTTCATTTATTTACCAATGTTATATTAACTATACTGAAAATCGAAGAATTTTGAAAGCTAAATGAGTGTTTCGCAAACAAAAAGAGTCGTTTCACAAATAAACTCCCAATGAGTTAATCCATTCTTATGGAAAAGCATGGAATAGGATGAGGGCTGTCACAAAAGTCACTTTTATGACAGCCCTTTTCATTTTTACATGCACATTAAATGTACGTGTTTGTTATTTAGTAACAACTTTTATGACAGTTGATTCACTATTGTTTCCAGCCTTGTCTTTAGCCACAACATTTAGGCTTGTGCCTGCCTTTTGGGCTTTAATCTTCACAGTGAACTTCCCTTTTGAATTTGCTTTTGCTTCCCCTAATAATGTTTTCCCGTTATAAACTTGTACAGTAGCATCTTTTTCAGTTGTACCTGTAACTGATTTAGATTTTGCTGTTACTTTATCTACTTTAGGAGCTTCAGGTGCAGTGAAATCTGGCATGTTTGTTAAAGAAGGCAGACCAGAGATATAACCAATACCGCCTGTTTTATTAATACCAATTTGTTCGTCAACAGCTTTAAGTAAATCATCTTTATTAACAGCTGTAATTGACTTAGCATCTACCTCATCACCAGGATGCTGGAAATTGCTGAAAATGTATGAGAATCCATTGCGGTCGTCAGCAGCAAATAATCCAGTTGCTTCCGCTCCTGCTGGAACAGATAAGACACGATCTAATTCTTTCGTATCAACATTATAAGCCCAAACGTAGTTATTTGTGTGAGCCCCACTATCTTCACCAATAAAGAGTGTTCTCATTGATTCAGAGTAACTTAAGTTATCTGGATTGGCTACTTTATCTACATTTGCAGTGTTTCCAAATGAATCAGCTTCTTTTAAATCTTCACCAACAACTAATCCAGACATTGATGGTGCTACATAAGAGCTATTAATAGCCTTTCCTTCGCTATCCTTTTGGCCACCTTGCAAATCTAATTGATATGTTACACCGGATTTAATTTTCGGTAATTGAATATGGTCTACTGGGTCTTTTCCTGTTGAATCTTTTTCCATAGCCTTACTTTGATCGGAAATTGCAATATATACTTTTTTATCCTTTTCGTTTAGTGCTACACCTTCCATTTTGTTAAATTCTGTAGTCGCACCAAGAATGGCAGCGTAACGGCGAGTTTCAAGGAAGGCTGCTGCTTTTTCTTTGCCAGGTTTAAGTTTTAGGTACTCAACTTTTCCTTCATTTGCGTATGTTTTAATAGCTGTAAAACCTTCTTTAGGCGCATCTGAAGTTTCAAAAATATCATTGAATGTAATCCCACTATCAATAATATTTTTTACTTCTCTATCGGTTGCATGTCCTAAATTAATCCATTGTAAATCGCCTGAGCCACCGTTTTCAGTACCTGTTTGTTTAAATGTTGCGGCATATAGTGTACCTGATGATAAATCTTTTTCTTTGTCAGCCACATACATAAACATTCCTGTATTACCGCCATCATCCCCGTAAAATACAGTTTTGTTATCAGGCATGACTTTAGCTAACTCATGAGAGAAACGTCCTGTACTGTAATGTTTTACAACTGATGTTTTCCCGTTCTTTTCTACTGTAATTTCAGGAGTGTACCCATAAAAATAAGGATTCGCCTTTGCTTTATCTCCAAAATAAAATTGAGCGAATGTTTCAACTTGACTTCTTACTTTCGAAGTTGAATCTAAGAAAAGACGTGCATCTGGTTCGTACTCTTCAGAACCTAAATGTGTATTCCAAGGAGATAATGATCCGTTACATGGAATCCAAAGTCCATTTACTGCTGAAAAATCAATTTTTTCTACTTTTACAGGTTTCAGTTCACCTGTTTTTTTGTCCTGTTCCAACTCAGTTAAAGACATAGATGCAGGAACTAAACCGTATGCTGATTTACCAGCAGCATCAATGGTTTGATATTCATAATGTGTAACCATATAAAGTTTGCCGTTAATGGGCAGCATTAAGCTGTTTGAATCCGGAGCATCGGAGACAAAGTATTTTCCGTCTGCGCTGCTTGGATCCTTAATTGGATTTCCTTTTACATCAATTGGTGTACCTGCAGGGATTTTTTCCCCTTTAACAGTTGCTACCTTATCTTCCGATTTAAATAGGTAGTTGTAGGACAACGGAAATGTTTTTACTTTTCCATTGCTATATTTCACATCAACTGTTGCGGTTGTATACGTTTTTACCATTTCTTCAATAGTAGATGGTGCTTTCATTCCATTAAATTTAACAGCTTCTATTGTTATATTTTTCTGAGCATTCACTGCTGTCGGTGATAATGCTGGGACTGTAATAGCTAGAGCAAGTGCTAAAGTAGCACCTTTTTTCACAAGTTTGTTATTAATCATCTAATAATCCCCCTAGTAGTAGAATCTTTGGTGCAATTCTATTAAACTGTATGAATGTTAATGTATTGTTGATTTTATTTTTATTTTTTATATACATTTGATGAACTAGGGGCTCTTTTTTGTAAC
>NZ_JBALPC010000124.1:0-2345 GCF_036965225.1 Bacillus sp. JJ1474
TTAATATATCGTTGAATCCAGCCTTTTGTTTATATACATTTATTAATTCTATTCTTTATTATCCTTTAAATTTATTAAAATATTTAAGACAAATAGCAATACGCCGATGACTGTGATGGTAGCGCCAATGGCTGTTCCTGGAGTAAATGCTTCGTTTTGGGTTGTGATTAAAATCGCTAGTGCAATCATCATAATAGGCAAGCCGATATTATGCAGCCAAAAATGCCATTTTGCTAACTTAGAAGCTGCGAGCTTTGGAAATAAATAATAAAGTATGCCTGCTAACGTTAGCGCAGTCCATCCAAGCAGATTAATGTGTACATGAACCGGTGTTAGGACATAAGAATGAGAGGTTGACATATAATATCCGATTAAAACACCTACTGCAAAGTAAATGGCTGAAATTTTTATAAGCCTAATCCCCACTTTAAATACCCCCTTCCATCAAATGTCATATAGATGTTAAAGAATATGTGCATAAATCCTTCTTTAGACTATTTGACTTAAATAATTTTTTCTTTACATCAAAAAAGAAGACACCGCTCATAGAACTTAGAACGATGTCTTCTTTTTACCTACGTATCATTAGAAAATTTAAACCTTTTTTAGTAAAAATCAGCGGGTAAATTATCTTTTAATATTTATATGATTGTCCGCCATCAATTGGAATAACGGTTGCATTGATGAAATTAGCTTGATCTGATAGCAGGAATGCCACTAAATATCCCACTTCTTCTGGTTTACCGAAACGTTTCATTGGATTTGGCTCAACAAATTGTTTCCCTACTTCTTCCCAGTTTTCTGGATCCATTTGTTTTAATGAACCTTCGACCATCGGTGTCATGATTGCCCCTGGTGCAATGGCTTTAATACTGATCCCGTATTGACCGTATTCAATTCCAGAGTTTCTTGTTAATCCGACCACGCCGTGTTTACTAGCTGCATAACCAGATTGGTTTCCTACTCCACGAATACCACCAACAGAAGCAGTATTAACGATAGAGCCAAAACCTTGTTCTCTCATAACTTTCAATACATGTTTCATTCCGTAAAAAACACCATTTAAGTTGATATTCACTACTTTTTGGAACTCATCAATGCCAAAATCCTCAGTTAGGTTTTGTTTTCCTTCGATCCCTGCGTTGTTGAAGAAGCCATCGATTTTCCCAAATTTCTCAACGGTTTCATTTACATAGTTTTCAACTGCTGTTTCATCTGCCACATTTGCAGTAATAAGCAATACTTCTGCGTTTGGCGCAACTTCTAACACTTTCCCTTTTGTTTCTTCTAATGAAGCAGCGTTTAAATCAACGAGTGAAAGTTTTGCTCCTTCTTTAGCTACTTGTAAAGCGGAAGCTTGTCCTAAACCAGATCCTGCACCTGTAATTAATACCACTTTCCCATCAAAACGATTGCTCATGAAAAATTTCCCCCTTTATTATCATAACGAAAATCATTATATCCCCTTGAATTATATTGAATTAAAACATCTCTAATTAAGTATATATAGCAATGTAAAGTCATTTTTTCCTGTTTAGTTCCAGATGGTACAAATAATTTCCACAAAGCTAGTATCCACAAAGAACTATTGCCTGTTTCAAACTTGAAGTAAAAGATCCTACCCCATAATTGATTATTGAGCCGTATATCCGCCATCAACGATTAAACTATTACCAGTCATGAATGAAGAATCATCGGAAGCCATGAATAATACTGCTTTTGCCATTTCTTCCGCTTGACCAAGGCGTTTCATCGGTGTGGCTGCAGATAGAACTTGCTTGCTTTCTTCTGGAATAATAGGTGTATCAATAAAACCAGGGCATAATGCGTTAATACGAATATTTTGTTCTGCATATTCAAGCGCAAGTGAACGAGTTAAGTTTATCACGCCACCTTTTGCTGCGTTATAGGCTGCTGAACCAGGTGATCCAACCCAACCGTACATAGATGCCGTATTCACAATCGTGCCGCCACCTGTTTTTAACATTTCACGGATAGATTCACGTGCTACTAAGAAGACTCCATCTAAATCAACATTTACAGTATTACGCCATTCTGAGTACTCTAATTCATGTGAAGGATGAACACGGCCGATCCCCGCATTGTTGAAGACTACATCTACTTTGCCAAACGTTTCAACTGTTTGTTTAAAGATATTTGCTACTTCTTCTTCACTCGTAATATTTGCTTTAATAAAAAGAGCTTCAGCGTTAAGCGCTTTCAATTCTACTTCAAAAGCTTTCCCTTTTTCCTCATTTAAATCAACAAGCACCACTTTAGCCCCTTCTGAAACAAATAAACGTGCTGTTGCTGCTCCAATTCCAGATGCTCCACCTGTAATGACA
>NZ_JBALPC010000125.1:0-8382 GCF_036965225.1 Bacillus sp. JJ1474
GGAGGACTAGGAGAAATCGGAAAGAACACGTATGCTGTTCAATTTCAGGATGAAATCATCTTAATTGATGCAGGAATTAAATTTCCTGAAGATGAACTCCTAGGGATTGATTATGTTATACCTGATTATACGTATTTAGTAAAAAATGAAGACAAAATTAAAGGTCTTTTTATTACGCACGGACATGAAGACCATATTGGCGGAATCCCCTATTTATTAAGAGAAGTAAACATTCCTATTTATGGCGGCAAACTAGCACTTGGTTTACTTCGCAATAAATTAGAAGAGCACGGATTACTTCGACAAACAAAAATGCATGAAATCAAAGAAGATGATGTCATAAAGTTTAGAAAAACGTCCGTTACATTTTTTCGAACAACCCATAGTATTCCCGATTCTTATGGAATTGTCGTAAAAACACCACCAGGGCAAATCGTTCATACAGGTGATTTTAAGTTTGATTTTACGCCAGTAGGAGAGCCAGCAAATTTAACTAAAATGGCAGAAATCGGTAAAGAAGGGGTACTATGCCTACTATCTGATAGTACGAATAGTGAAATACAAGATTTTACAATGTCAGAACGCCGTGTTGGCGAAAGCATTCATGATATATTTCGCAAAGTTGAGGGCCGAGTAATCTTTGCTACTTTTGCCTCTAATATTCACCGACTACAGCAAGTAACGGAAGCTGCAGTATTAAACGGCAGAAAGATTGCTGTTTTTGGTCGCAGTATGGAAGCTGCCATTAATATTGGCCAAGAGCTAGGATATATTCAGGCCCCAAAGGATACATTTATTGATGCCCAACAAATTAATCGCTTGCCTTCCAACCAAGTCACGATTTTATGCACAGGCAGCCAAGGGGAACCTATGGCCGCTTTATCCAGAATTGCTAACGGAACACATAGACAAATTCAAATCAATCCTGGCGACACGGTTGTTTTCTCATCATCACCAATCCCAGGAAATACGATTAGTGTAAGCAGAACAATTGATATGCTCTCTCGTGCTGGGGCAGATGTTGTTTACGGTAAGCTTTCCAATGTCCATACTTCTGGTCACGGAGGTCAAGAAGAGCAAAAGCTAATGCTGCGACTAATGAAGCCAAAATTCTTTATGCCAATCCACGGTGAATATAGAATGCAAAAAATGCATGCGAAACTTGCTGTAGATTGTGGTGTGATGGATGAAAACTGCTTTATTATGGATAATGGAGAAGTACTTGCCTTAAGTGAAGATTCAGCACAAATTGCTGGGAAAATTCCTTCAGGCTCCGTTTACATTGATGGAAACGGAATTGGTGATATCGGAAATATCGTACTGCGCGATCGACGAATTCTTTCTGAGGAAGGATTAGTAGTTGTTGTTGTCAGCATTAATATGAAGGATTTCAAAATCTCTGCAGGCCCTGACCTCATTTCACGCGGTTTCGTCTATATGAGAGAATCAGGTGATCTTATTAATGATGCTCAATCATTAATTACTAAACACTTGAACAAAGTAATGGAACGGAAAACGACTCAATGGTCAGAAATCAAAAACGAAATAACTGACACACTGGCACCTTTCCTATATGAAAAAACAAAACGCCGTCCAATGATTTTGCCGATTATTATGGAAGTATAATACAAAAGGGGCTGTAATTCACTATATGAATTACAGCCCCTTTTACGATTAAACAAAGCTCCTAGCTCATTACTTTTTTCTCAAAGCGATTAATATCAACATCTGCTCCAATAACAATTAATATGTCATTTAGCTGAATAGCCTCATGTGATAACGGGGAAACGATGATATCATTCTTTCGCTTTATTGCAACAATGTTAATTCCATATTTTGCACGTATATCTAAATCAATTAGAGTATGGCCGCTAAGCTTTTCATTTGCTACAATTTCAACAATACTATGTTCATCTGATAGCTCCAAATAGTCGAGAACATTATTGGAGACGATGTTGTGGGCTATACGTCTGCCCATATCACGCTCAGGATGGACAACATGATCTGCACCAATTTTTCTTAATACTTTCTCATGATAATCATTTTGGGCTTTAACCGTAATTTTTGTTACTCCCAGCTCTTTTAAAATTAACGTTGTTAAAATACTTGCCTGTATATTATCACCAATGGCTACGATGACATGATCAAAGTTTCGAATACCAAGACTTTTAATAACTGATTCATCTGTAGTATCTCCAACTACTGCATGTGATGCGATCATTGAAAATTCATTTACGCGATCTTCATTCACATCTATTGCCATGACTTCCATGCCTTCCTCTGCCAATGCCCGGCAAATGCTTCCACCGAAACGTCCAAGTCCAATCACAGCAAATTCCTTCTTCACCAATCATTCCTCCATGGTATTAACAGTCATTTTCGATTATTTTGTCACACACACATATTGCTATAATTTATCTATTGTATTATTATCTGTGGAAATTAGTCAAGTGCTGTTCGAAACCCTTAAATATGCATGTAATTTAAACTACCTTTCATGCTATATGGACTTACTCAAAAAAAAGAACCAAGCTTTAGCCTGGTTCATTCACACTATTCTGCTTTATTCATTTCATCTAATACTCGATTGACACGCTTCTCTAGCATTTTCATTCCGCTTCCGCCTGCTTGGAAATGACGCAAGTTTCCATCTTTATCAAATACATAATAGGCTGGCACGTATTGATTTTCGAATGCCTCATTTAATTTATGCTCACTATCTACATAAATTGGCTGTACAATTTCATGCTCTGCTGCTGTTTTTTTGATTAATTCTAAATCCAAATCATCCTCAGAACGAGGCATATGAACAGCAACAACATTTAATTGATCCTTATAATCATCCCTAAATTTATTAACATGCGGCATTGCTTCTTTACAAAGATGACAGCTAACAGACCAAAAATGAATTAATGTTGGCTTTTCACCTACAAGCTGAGCCTTCGTTACCTCTCCATTTAACCATTCAGTTGCACCTGTTAACTCAGGCATTTGCTCACGTAATTTCATTGTTTATCCCCCTCATATCGAATCATACTTTAAGAAAAGACCTAACAATCAAGTTAGGCCTTTTCATTAAAATTCTTAATTATACATTTAGTGTACTTTGTCCTGGCTTCCAGTTAGCTGGGCAAAGTCCGCCAGTTTGAAGTGCTTGAAGAACACGAAGAGTTTCATCCACATCACGGCCTATGTTGTTATGGTTAACAACAGAATACATTAATTCACCCTCTGGGCTAATAATATATAATCCGCGAAGGGCGATTCCTTCTTCTTCAATTAATACTCCATAATCGCGTGAAACAACATGATTTGTATCAGCAGCTAATGGATATTTCAAATCACCTAGGCCGTTGTTCTTGCGATCAGTATTGATCCAAGCTAAGTGCGTATGAATTGTATCTGTAGACACTCCAATTACTTCCGCATCTAAATCTTCGAACTCATCATAACGATCTGATAATGCTGTGATTTCTGTTGGACATACGAAAGTGAAATCCATTGGATAGAAGAAAAGAACTGTCCACTTATCATTTTTCATATTTTCTTCAAGGCTTACTTTTCCAAATTCTTTGTTTGCTAAAACTGCATCCATTTCAAATCTAGGTGCTTGTTTACCTACCATACGTTCAGGCATATGTAATCCCTCCATTAAAGTATTAAATGAGAATAGATTAATTAGTTTCTCATTTATGCTTTTATTCACAATTACAAGTATAGATGAGTAATGATTTGAGGTCAATATCAAATTGTAATTAATTTAATTAAATACCTATTATTGTATATTAAATAAATTTATTTGATATAAACCCATTACAATTTTTACCCTCTTTTTACAGAATTTAATCAATAATTTATTGGCTGTCGGAATATTGTTTCAATATCAATTTTAACAAAGTTATCATTCGGAATAAAACAAAATGCTCATCCTAACCCTTTTACTCACTGCTTCTGTCTTCATTTCCTTCCTCTTCTATAAATTCCTTTATTAATTCAACAAAGGCCTGTACCTGCTTAAGCTGGAAAGCAGATTCATAGCCAAGCAGCCATGTATCCCTTTTTAAGGGAAGGCCATGCTCATCCAACAACGGTACTTTAAATATGTTTTTCTCAGCACCATTTAAAGTAATTGCAGGCAAAATCGCATAACCGATCCCGTTGAATGTCATTTGTTTACATGTTTCAATTTGATCAACTACGATCGTTCTTTTTGGGGCTGTCTTGAAAGTCCGAAGCCACCAATCTTGAATTTCCTGAAAGTAATTAGAATCACTTTTAAACTGAATAAATGGGCGATCTGTATTTAAAATCTGTTCAGGTGATGTAATTTCAGTGTCGACCAAATAAAGAGGGTCCTTAAAAAGATGAATTTTTATTCCCTTCCAATCTGGTGTGCCCCGTATAATTCCAATATGTACTTGATCTTCATAAATTGATTTTAATATTTCACTGCTCCAGCCGGTCAATAGAGAAACCTTTGCTTGAGGGTAGCGGGTTACGAATTTCTTTAATACTTGCGGAAGCCAATTTTGCCCAACTATAGAGGCAACAGCTATCTTCAAAGTTCCATGAACTTCTGCATTAAGCGCATGGATGGATTCCCTCACCTTTTCCTCTTTCACAATAACCTCATTAATAAATTTTATGACAAGTTCCCCAGCAGGTGTTAAAGATAATCCCTTTTGAGAACGGACAAATAATTTTTCTCCCCACTCTTTCTCAATCGTTTGCAAGCGCTGAGATAAAGCAGGCTGTGAAACAAATAATCTCTCAGCTGCCTTCCTCATATTCATTTCCTGAGCAAGGACCGAAAGAAAGTGAAACTCAGAAAGTGATGACATATGTTCACTCCGTTCTTTTTTCTTCTACTATAACCTAAAAAGTTTAAAGTTTCATTGTTGGTGAAAAATCGGTTTTATTACAAAAAGACCCTGCAATTACTTTGCAGAGCCTGGTTCTTTCTTTGGCAGTAACATAACAAGGATAAAGCTGATTACAGCAAAAATTAGCACTGTATAATAAACCGTTTGTAAAGAAAAAGTAAGGCCATCTTGAAGCAATGCTTTTAATCCATCTGCAAGTTTATTTCTTTCCTCTTCATTCAAAAGAATATTCGTTGAATCAATCGATAAATCTTCTCCAGCACCATGCCCTTTTTCTTGAAAGTAATACATAATTCGATTATTTAATATTCCGCCAAGCAAGGCTGCCCCAATTGTATTTCCTAAATTTCTCATAAACATATTGGCAGCTGTTGCAATGCCTCTTTGATGCCAGCTGACTGTACTCTGAATTGAAACAATAAAGGTTGTTAAGGTTAGCCCCATTCCAACACCTACAAGAAAAGATCCGCATGCGGCCCAAAGCGGTCCTGCCTCGGGGGAAAGAGTAGCAAACACTATACATCCTAAAATGAGAGATAAACCACCAATAATTGACGTGCTTCTAAACCCGATTTTTAACAATAATCGACCTGCTGACCATGAGGCAATCGGCCAGCCAATTGACATAGTTGTTAGCGTAAATCCAGCAACTATTGGCGAGCGCTCCATCACACCTTGAACAAATGCTGGCAGAAAGCTCGATATTCCTATTAGGATAACTCCTGTCGTTAAGGAAGCTAAGTTAGCGATAAGGATTGAGCGTTCTTTCCAAATGCTAAAAGGCATCATCGGTTCCGGCGTTCTTTTTTCCTGAAAAACAAATAATAGGAAAGCTAGCAAGCTAATGCCTATCAAGCTAATGGCCTTTGATGAGGTCCAGGCCCAATTAACTCCTCCCTCCACTAAGACAATCATTAACGATGAAATAGAAACCGTCAGAAGCAGTGCACCTATATAATCTATCTGAGGCTTTTTCTTTTCTATGTTTTCATGAAGAAATTTCGATATTCCGATAATGGCCAAAATACCAAGAGGGATATTAATCCAAAATACATAATGCCAGCTTACATATTCGACTAAAATTCCGCCGACTGCTGGGCCCATAATGGCAGATATCCCCCATACACTTGATAAATATCCTTGAATTTTGGCTCTCTCTTCCTTCGTATAAATATCACCGACAATGGTTGTAGCAATCGGCATAACAGCCCCTGCTCCAATGCCCTGAATTAATCTAAAGATGATGAGCATTTTCATGGATTGTGCAAATCCACATAATATCGAGCCAATTAAAAAAATGACAATCCCAATAATTAAAATCGGTTTTCTTCCAAATAAATCAGATAGCTTCCCATAAATAAGTACAGTCACTGCATTCATCAGCAAATAAGCAGAAAACACCCAGCTATATAAAGAAAATCCGCCTAAATCCCCTACGATCACTGGCATTGCAGTAGAAACAATTGTAGCCTCTATCGCCCCCATAAACATAGCTAGCATCACCGAAGCTAGCACTAAAGGACGTCTTGTTTGTTTTTTATCTTTATGTATAAATGATTTTTCCATTACCTGTTCCAAGCCATTTTCCTCCTAAAATCGTTTCGCTCCTCGTAATTAAATTAGTATACGTGCTTATCTAATAAAAAAATCAAGCTCCCTTGAAAGGGAGCATTAGTTTTTATTCATTTTGCGAATTTGTTTATTTAACTCTATCATTACGGTTCTTCGTGTAAATATTCCTTCAAAAAAACCATCTTCATTCTCAATGCAAAGGAATGGATTGTCAATTAATAAAGCAACTGAATCCTGGATGGATGAATTAATGTTTAGTCTTGGAATTTTCCGATTCATTACTTCTTCTACGCGCTTTTTTTCCAGCTGTTCAAATTCAATTCTCTCAAGGCCTAGAATTGAGTCCATGATTAACGGGGTACTTATTAAGCCATGAAGTTTATAATACGGATCAAGTACAGGAATGGCCGTGTAGCCGCTTTTTGTTAACACTAAAAGAGCATGCTCTAAATTATTGCCAATTTGAACATGTGCTACCCGTTCTGATGGTATCATAAAATTTCGGATATTCTTTTCTAAAAACTCCCCGCTGTGAAGACTGATCATCGCCGAAACTCCTCAAAAATTATTATTATCTATCTATTTTAGTTTAACACAGTTTTCATTTAGTTGCTCCTAAAAAGTAACGTCCTCCTAAAATCATTAGGATTAATCATCCTTTACTAGTATGAATGTCCTTAACCTCGTATTGACAACGTGAGCATGTATAAATGACATTTTGGTTCGATTGAGCCGTTAAAACGGAAGTTATTTCAGATTCCGTTAAACACTTAGGACACTTTACAGTCGGAAGCATCATTTCATCACCTCATTACTATAATTAACTATTGGAAAGATTTAAATGTATTAGAAAACTCGCCGATTGGCGAGCCCCAAAGGGCGAAGACAGAGGCGTAGTTGCTCTTATGCCTAATAGGAAAGTTATACTTTCCTATCGGCCAAAAAAGGGAACCGTAATTGGCTCCCTTCTAAATGGTTTATTGAATTAGATCAAAAATTTCTATCGTAATCATATCAATATTATCAAATTGATACCTTTTAGGTTTTTCCTTATCATTATAGACTTCTAACTCAAACATTTCACTTTTTGGCTGGTACGTTACCTGACATTTTCTCTCGCCGTTCACCTCGAAAAAACGTTGCATCGGCTCTCCGCCTGTAGATTGTTCCTGTAAGTTTTTTAAACGTGTTAATATCCCTTGAAGCTGTGACATGCTCCCTCTCCTTTCACAAAAACCTTAAACATTATATTTAGGTTTCTCTTTTGGCATGTTTCTATCCTAAATGATTAAATTCAGAAATTTCAATTCCATTCCCTTGCATACCAATATTAACAGCATAAATTAATGTAACCCAATTGTACAAGAAAAAAATATTTTTTTTCTCGTTTTTTTACTTTTGAGAACCTCTGGAATAAGATATGAATGGAAAACAGTCTTATCATCATGATTGCATCGAGAATAATTGATTGAAATTCACTGACCATTTACACTAATATAGAAATGAAAGTGAGGGAGCCTTAATGAAAGAAATTACCATTTATACACAGCCAGATTGTCCGCCTTGCGAAATAACGAAAAGATTCTTAAGTGAATACGGCTTTTCTTATACAGCAAAAGATATTAAAAAAGACGAAAAAGCTAGAAATGATTTAATAAATAAATATCAATCATTTTCTACCCCAACAATCGTAATTGGAGAAGAAGTTATCACTGGTTTTGATTTAGAAAGGTTAAAGGATATTTTAGATATTAAAGAATAACCATTCATTTTTTTATTGGATTGTTCACTTACTGTTTTATAAAGTCGAGCAAAACCTGCCATATTTGATTAAAAACTCTAATGGATTCAAGCATAAGCCAACTTGCAAAGATGATTGGACTATTTTTTTCTGAAAGTAGTTTATATGATCTTTGCTTGTTGAGTG
>NZ_JBALPC010000125.1:8421-10425 GCF_036965225.1 Bacillus sp. JJ1474
ACCACCATCACTCACTGTTAATAATAAGCCTTCATAATGGCTTTCATAAGAAACAGGACCTTCATCCATCTCAGGGAAAAACTCAAAAAAATACTTTTCATTTTCGTGCGAGACTAGCTTCGTTTCATCTGTAAAGCTAAAGTAGGGAATATAATAAAATGGGAAATCAGTTCCATATGTAATATACAAACTATTTTCTGAGAAAAGGTTTTCCTCTAAAAAAATCCTTTTTGCTTCTTCAGTAAAATATGGAGACAATATTTTATCAATTTCCTCCACTGTCCTAGGTTTTTCACCAAGTGAAAGCTGAGCTTGATAGGCAGCTTGGACAAAAGCAAAAACATCTTCACGATTGGATAACATCTTCTCAGCTTTCGTTATCGTTGGAAAAATGAAAGCTATCGCAACAATTATTGGAAGTATTTTACTGATAAGCCTGATCATTCTATCGTCCCCTTCATTTCTTAATAATTCTCATTTTATCAACAAACAAAGGGACAGAACGATGTTTTTGTTCGCAAAATAACTGCAGATTCTGACAGGAAAAAGCTTAAAAACACGAAAAGCCCCTTCATTAGACAAAAAATACCCAGAACCCAAAGCTGTTGATAAGCATTTGGATTATGAGTATTTTTTACATTGGTTTGTTGATATAAAATCCACCTTCTTCATCTTATTCATATTCTGAAGGGTCAACAAAATGTTTGTACACCAAATAAATTAACAGTGCAATAGCCGTTGTCAAAAACCCCCATCCAAGGGTTAATTGATCAATTAATAAATAATTATTGCATAATTGGTCAGGTGACCAAATGTATAAAAAACCCATCCCAAAATACTTAATTGTAAAAATGATAATAATAACGTTTTTTCCAGTCGAACTGAGCTTTTTCCAACTATCTCTAAGTGGAACTCCCGCTAAGAAAGGCAAACTGATAAATTTAAAAATTTCTACACTTTGTATCGTCAAGGCCTCATCCATTGTTCGTGGTATTGTCCAATATATAGCTATAACCATAAATAAAATAATTCCCGGTATACCATTACTATTCCACTTTTCGAAAAAACGAGGAAACCGCAATTGAAAAAAACGTGCCATAAAAAATCCTGAGATCACAAGCAGGGGCATCTGCATATGCATATGTGTAATCATGATGGATTCTACTAAATTTGCTACAGGAGGAAGCATCAGGAAAATATATAACAGTAAGGCATATATAACTTGTGTCATCATTACACCCCCGCTTCATTTTCAAGAATGCTTGTTACCTTAGCAGCAGCTTCTTCAATCTTCGTATAATCCATAACATCAACTAAACGGCCTTTTTCATCAACTAAATAAAATGCAGAATTATGAGTGAAATTCCCAAGCCCATCAGGAATGACAATGACGCCAAATTTCTCCAGCAAGGAGTCTAATTCAGCTTGATTAGGTATTCTCGCCATCCTCCAAGTTTCTCCATCACTATTAAAAGCCTTTCTGTATGTTTCTAATGTTGCTGGGTCATCTCTAGTCGGATCAAAGCTAATACTCAAAAAAACGATGTCTTCCCCGATATATTTTCTTGGCAGCAATTCATAGACTTGAGCCATATTCATTTCTAATTGGGGGCAGACAGTTGCACATGATGTATAAAGAAACGTTATGAATACATACTTATCTTTAAACTCAGAAATTGAATATTTCCGTCCTTTGTTATCCTCCAAAGTGACATCAGGGAATACGGGCTTTTCCTCCATTAGCTGATTCACTCTCGCGGTTTCTGCCGTAAATGCTCGGAATCCATCTGTCGCTATAAAAAACAACACACATCCAAACAGTAATACAACAATAATAGCAATTGTATTATGCCGGTTTTTGATCACGGAAATCACTTCCCAAATCATTATTTTGCTTTTTTTGGTTTTTTTCTTAATTTTTATTAAAAAGAGATAGCCCTGCATATGAGCTATCTCAATTGTCAATCATTGTCCAGCTGCAGCGGCTAGCCCCGACGTACAGGA
>NZ_JBALPC010000125.1:10518-12945 GCF_036965225.1 Bacillus sp. JJ1474
ATGCTTGTCGGGGCTGAACGAGCCGCTTCCGCATTTCGATTTTACCAAGTTTTAAATGGTGGTGAACCTGGTGGTGCATTAACAATCATATCTGTTAGTGGTAAAACATATGCCATAGCAATAACTATTAACATTACAACAATCCAAACTCCCCAACGTTCAGTCATATATGGAGTTCTAGCCTCTCCATCTTCCACTTCAGCAATAGGGAATTCTGTTTCTCCCTTTGGTGCAAAGAACATTAAATTAAATACTGCATACACCTGAATAATTACTGCGATCATTAGGAGTGTTGCACCAATTCCAATCATCATCATATATGGATCCCAGCCTAATGTTGTTGAAAAGTCACCATACGTTGTAAAGGAAGTTCTTCGCGGTGAACCAAACAATCCAACTGTGTGCATGGATCCGGACATAATTATCATACCAATTGTCCAAATAATCGTTTGAATAACACCTAATTTATTCATTTGCGGTGTTAATACTCGTTTTGATAAATGTGGAATTAACCAATAACTAATGCCAAAGAATGTCATTACTACGGACATACCTAATGTTAAATGGAAGTGACCGACAATCCACATTGTATTATGAACAACCTGGTCTAATTGGTTCGTACTTTGTACAATACCGCCTGCTCCAGCTGGTGCAAATGCAGCCATTGCGATAAATGGTGATAGGAAACGAACATCGCCCCATGGTAATTTTTTAAACCAGCCTAAAAGTCCTTTTCCGCCTTTTCTTCTTCCAGTACGTTCAAATACCGCAAACATTGCGTACGCAGTCATTAATGAAGGGAATCCAATTGCTAAACTCATAAACACGTGCATGAATTTTACTGGTACTGAAATACCCGGGTCAATAATTTGATGGTGGAATCCACCAGTAATATTCATAATAACTAATGCAATAACAACAACTCGAGTTAAATAGTCATTAAAGCGTGTGCCCCCAATAACTTTTGGCACTATGACGTACCATGCAGACACAGCTGTCAAATACCAAATATTTACTGCCGTATGTCCAAAAGCCCAAAATAGAGTACGGGCAACCATAACATTGATTGTATCCACCCAGCCAAGCGACCATGGAATAATCATAAATAGTACTTCAACCGCAACAAAAGCAGTTGCTCCGACTAGTAATACAAATACACCAGTAGCAAAGAAAGCAAGAATTGGAAGATGTTGTCCCTTGTGATTCTTTCTCCAATTCGCTATATTAATAAATGCTCCAGCTGAAAGCATCCAAACACCTAGTACAATGAACACTAAACCAAAGTAAAATACTGGGTGAGCTGCCATTGGCGGATAGAATGTATACATAACAGATGCTTCATTCATTAAGATTGGAATTACTACTAATACAAAACCGAATATCTTCATCCAAAAACCTATCCAAGCCATTTTTCTAACTTTTGGAAGAAGACCGCCTAATGTATGTGAAAGTCCTGCATAAAAATAACCAATTGTAAAGAAAGCTGACATCACAACAACTAGTAGTAAGCCGTGTGCGGTTAATACTTGATAATAATTAGCCCATGATGGCAGCTCCAGAAGACCAGCACGGTTTAATCCTTGCAATAACCCTAACAATCCGCCAAGAAGTAATGCTATAAATGCAACAGATAAATATGATTTCGATATTTTTGCATCCTCTAAATTTACACCAAGCACTTTATTTGCTTGATCTTTAAATGCTGTTGATTTTCCCTTTTGCTGTAAAACCGTTTCCACTGAACTTCCCCCCTTTATTTAACTGTAATGGTAGTACTCATTAACTGGTGGCCAGCACCACAGTATTCATTACAAAGCACTAAATAATCACCCGGTTTGTCAAACTTTTGCGTAATTTTTGAAATATGACCAGGCATTACCATCGTATTAATATTTGTATTTGCTACTTGGAATCCGTGCACAACATCTTTAGAAGTCATTGTGAAATGTACGGTTGATCCAGCAGGCACTTCAATATTACTTGGAGTAAAACTAAATATTTGCAAAGTCATAACCACTTCATATTCATTTTCACCAATTTTTTTAATTCCTGGCTGATCAAATGGTGCTGTTTGGTCTACCTTTTGCGGGTCGATTGTTTCCTTATGACTTGGTGGTGCCATCCCTAAGGCAAATCCTTGATAACCAGTAATAAGCATGAATATCATTATCATTCCAAAGCTTAATGTCAGCCATATTTTTTCTCCACGATGCATCATTTTCCCCCCCTAAACTCTACCCATATATAAACCGAATAGTACAAAATAAGTAATCAGAATAACTGCCCCGACTAAGGTTACGGATAAGCCTGTTCCTTTTTGTGATTCCTCTTCTACCTTTAATTTACTTTCTTGTTTTGTAGCTCCCATCTGAACCCAACCTCCTTTTGTTCTTTATACTTACATAATAATTGCGAAAGGTTCTCATT
>NZ_JBALPC010000125.1:13009-14321 GCF_036965225.1 Bacillus sp. JJ1474
CCTTTAAAGTAATCCTTCATGTTCATAAAGGAAATCATATGAAAGATCTATAAATATATATTCAAGCGCATTTAGCGGATACGAAAAAGTTCGGATTGTTTGCCCTGTTTCTATATCTCTGTATAAATCAGATAAGATACCTCGTTTTTCCTTTTTCATTTTCAAAATATTTTCGAAAAAATAGGGACGCCAGCTCCAGTTTTTATGGAGGTATTCTGGCTGAAGCAACCAATTATTATCTTCTTTAAAAATATTGGCAGATGTCTGAATTCCATTCTCATCACAAACATATAAGCGAAAAGCGACATCAGTTAAAGATAACGAAAGTTCCTTTATTAAATCCTCATATCCGAGCATTCTGCGATTTTTTGTTTGCAGAAACTGAGTAAGCCTTTCATTGAACTTCTCTGTTACATTATACAATTCTTCGAGTTTTTTCTTCTCGTAAGCAATAAATTCGTGCCATTTGCCCTTCAGTTTCTCCTTCTGAATATCACGGTCTACAAACTCCTCTGACGGCTTTTGCAAATAATAGCCCTGATAGTATCTTCCCCCATTTCTCCAAGCAAATTGAAGCTGATAGACCATTTCAATGTTTTTAAAAAGCAAAGTTGCCCCAATTTTTCGCGCTAATAAAGAAATAGAAAGTAAAATATCATGTAATATATGGGCAGAAGCAGTAGAACGCAGTTCATTCAAATCAACCTTTAAAATATTCGGCGAGATTTGCCCAATTCTATCTAAATGGCTTCTCTCATTCCCCATATTGTCAATGGCAATCTTAATACCATAAGTCCGAATATAATTTAATAGATGATCTAAATGCTCTACTTCACCCTTGTAGATACGCTCAGTCGATTCTAACACGATCCGATTTAGATTTATCCCCTTTTCTTGGTATTCAAACAAAATGGATAGGAACGATTCGGCATTATCAAACATTAATAAATCTGCATCTTTATTGATAAAAAGGAGAATATCATCCTCTAAAAAAAGTGCTTTATCTAACGCCTTTCTTAAAACGGCATGATCGATTTCCAGCCTGTATTCTTCAGGTATGTTTTCATCTAGAAAAATGGGTCCTAAACTTACTATTCCATTTTCCCCCTTATATCTTCCTAATATCTCATAGCCTGTAACTCTTAGTTCATCCGCACTAAATATCGGCTGAAAATATGGAAAGACATGATCCAAATCCGTTAATATTTCCAGGGCATCCATTTTCATACCCTCCAGTATTAATTAATAAAATACTTTTCCATAAAGTGAAACTTCAATCAGTGGGGGGGATCTTCCCCCACTGATTGTTAGT
>NZ_JBALPC010000125.1:14387-16028 GCF_036965225.1 Bacillus sp. JJ1474
CCGTTAATCTGCGATAAATGGACAAAAATACCGATAATCTTACCGGTATTTTTGTCTATAAATTAATTTCATTATATGGGCGATAACCTTACTTATCAAGTAAAGATGCACCCGATATTCCAGGCTTTGTCATTTCGTATGGGTCTAGAATCAGATCTAATTCTTCTTCACTTAGCACATCATATTGCAAGCATAATTCACGAATGGATTTCCCATTTACGATTGATTCTCTGGCAATTTCAGAAGCGACATTATACCCGATATGCGGATTGACAGCAGTTAATAAACCTACGCTTTTTTCCACATACTCTTTAAGGCGGTCAGCATTGGCCGTTATACCAGACACACAGAAGTCAGTAAATACGCGGAAGCCATTATTCATGATTGAAATGGATTGCAGTAAATTAAATAATAATACCGGCTCCATAACATTCAGCTCAAATTGTCCCGCCTCAGACGCAAGAGATATCGTATGGTCATTGCCAATTACTTGGAAAGCAATTTGGTTAATAACTTCCGGCATAACTGGATTAACTTTTCCTGGCATAATAGATGAACCAGGCTGACGTGAAGGCAAGTTAATTTCATACAAGCCTGCTCTAGGCCCAGAAGCCATTAAGCGGAGGTCATTGGCGATTTTTGACATATTCACCATACAAATTTTAAGGGCAGATGAGACTTCTGTATATGTATCCGTATTTTGTGTAGCGTCAACAAGATTACCGGCTGGTTTCACAGGGATGCCAGATATCTCAGCTAAATACTGGACAACCTTTTCAATATAAAGAGGATCGGCATTGAGCCCTGTTCCTACAGCAGTTGCTCCCATATTTACCTCTAATAAAGCTTCCATTGATCTTTCAATTCTCTTAATATCACGTTCAATCACATTTGTATAAGCCCTGAATTCCTGCCCTAGACGAATTGGAACTGCATCCTGTAAATGAGTTCTTCCCATCTTAATAACCGAATCAAATTCGATAGCTTTTTGATTAAAAGCTTCCTTCATTTCATTCATAGTATTTAATAATGTTTCTAGTGCTCTATAAACAGCAAGATGAATTGCTGTTGGAAAAGCATCGTTTGTAGATTGGGCCATATTAACATCAATATTTGGATTCAAATGAAAATATTCACCCTTTTCCTTCTCCAAGAACTCTAATCCTCTATTTGCGATGACTTCATTCGTATTCATATTAATGGATGTTCCCGCTCCGCCTTGGATCGGATCCACAATAAAGTGATCATGCCATTTCCCTGAAATAATTTCATCTGCTGCTTTGCAGATAGCCTCCGCTTTTCCTTTATATAAACGCCCGATACTTGAGTTTGCAAGCGCAGCAGCTTTTTTTACAATTGCCATCGCAATAATTAAATCTTTGTCTAATTTATATCCTGTAATGGGAAAATTCTCAACAGCTCTTAATGTTTGTATGCCATAATAAGCCTCAATCGGAACATGCTTTTCTCCCAAGAAATCCTTTTCTACACGATATGTACTCACAAATAACATCTCCTAATCAACCAATTATTGATGAAAGAGAAGTTGTCCACTCCCCTTAGATTTAGTATACTACTATTCCTTAAGATTTTCTGTTAGTTTTTTATAAAGGATAATTGTTCAAATATTAGAATAACTTT
>NZ_JBALPC010000126.1:0-18848 GCF_036965225.1 Bacillus sp. JJ1474
GTAGAAAAATATCGTGAAGATTTTATTGCACATTATGATAAGAACTTAGATGAATCAATTTATAAGAAAATAAGCAGTTGATAGAGTTTTTACTTAATTCCTCTATTTCTTGTCGTTCTATAACACGGTTTTTTCTTTGGTATGTTATATAATATTGTAGATAGAAAAACTCACAAGATTAATTTCCTGTGAGTTTTTGTGTTTATGAAGAGTTATTTTTATCCAAATATTCTACATAAAATAAGTTAAGTTAATACATAATTTAATGCAGCGAGTACTAGAATTCCAATGCCAATCAAACTACATAGTATAATAAATATTACAATCATAAAATAAAGCACGATGTTATAAATAATGTTCCAAACCTTGAATAAAAACATTCCAATACTAGCAAAAGGAAGTAGTTCGCCTTTTTCTTTCCATCTATATTTTTTATAATGGTAAGACTCTAACTCTTGTCCAACTAGATAGTCACGGATAAACCAATATATCTCATTATCAATAAAATTAAGTAGTTTAGTCAATAAAAATTTGTATGTTATAAATGCGATAAGAAAGTACAGTAAACCATATAGAGCTGTTTGTATAATTGAAAATTTCAATTTTAAAATGTCTTGATTTATGATGTCATCTGGGTAAAAACCTAAAATAAAGAAGCATAAAGACTTCGCAACTGTAACTGGCAGCAATATAAGCGATACGAAAAAATCTTTTAGTTCGATCCAGTCACTTTTAACCATTATACCATGATTTGAAAGGAATTTAATAATTACGGCTATTCCTAGAAAAGATATAAAAAACAGTATGTAACCTAGAGCACCTATTTCTTCATTAACTGAAGATTTTCCGTCTTGATAACCTTTTCTATATGTTTCGAAAAATTTCTTATCTATATTATTTTTCAATTTTTGCACCTCTTTTTATAAATATAGGATTATATTACCATATTGGAATAATTTTTAGGTAAGAAGTTTTAGTAAATGTTAATTAAATTAATAGATGTTGAAGGAATGTATCTTAATGTAGACTTAAAGATTTATTAAGTCCGTCAAATTAGACGGGCTTTTATTTTTGTCTAAAAACAAACTAAAACGATAGGAGACTGATAATATGAGAAGAATTGAGAAAAAAGAATTGCTTGTAGGGTTGCTTGAATTAGGACAAAGGAAAGATACAGAGACATACGGTTACATCAAGGAAGCCATTAACTATGCTGATAAATCAGTAAGATACTTGAATCTCTATATTGATGAAGATTTCAGAGAAAGTAAATTGGATTACATAATCACAAAAACTGTAAGTGTTTTCCAAGAAAGTGATAAGGATATCTTTAATGAAATAATGCTTGAAGGCTTAGTTAGAGAGGTAAATAAGACTCTAAGAGAATTGATGGAAAAGTATTAATAAAAATGATGGGAGAAGATGAGAAATGAAAAAGGACTTGAAGATATTTGAAATGGCAACGGCTTATTTTGCTTACATCTTTTTATTTACATTCTTTTTAAGCTGGATGACGAAGTGGAGCTTAATGGATGTGTTATTGATTGTGGCTCTTTTAACAGTTGTATGGAAGATAGCAGCTTTTAATTATCAAATTAAGTCAAACAATAAAACAGATGATTTTGATTTTAGAATAAAAATGCTTGAGAAGAAGATTAATGGTGTTAGAGATAGTGTCCAATTTGAGAGCAATATGCGTGTGATTGGCGATAATCTTACAAAGATTGATAATGGTTGGGCTGATATGAAACTGGTTGAATTGCAGCATGAGATTGCCGATTTAAGAAAATTAATTAAATAATATTGGAGGAGTTTGGCTGAGATGAGAAAAGAGCGAGCACTTATCTTATGTGCAATGTATAAGAATGCTGTGGAGCATGACAATTTATATAAACCTTATAATCTCGTTATAGATGTAGAGGGTGTAGGTAAGATGGATTATCAATATCTGGAAGGTAAAGGGTTAATTAATATTGAGTCAGTTAATGGTAAAGAACGTGCCTGTTTGACTACTGATGGTGTAGATGTGATTGAAAAGTATCTTGGAGGACTTTATGATAAACAGCGGTTTGAATTAAATAAAAGACTAATAAACTTTAATTCGGATAGATTTAAATGTTAAAGAGTTGTAGCTGGTGTGGAGGAATCCATGATCATAAGTATGTGTGTCCGAGCAAGCCTAAAAGGAAAAATAGTACAGATGGTTTGATGGGTGAGATTTATAAGGCTAGGACTACTAAGCGTTGGTTTAAGGTGAGGGACTATGTGAGGGAACGTGATAAATTTTTGTGTCAATTCTGTTTGAGAAATCTGTATCACACGCTACAACAATATACGTTTGATAATGTGCAGGTACATCATGTGTTGCCGATGAAGGAAGATGTGGATAGAAGTCAATGGTATGACAGTAGTAATCTGTTACTGGTATGTAAGATGCATCACGACATGTGTGAGCGTGGGGAGATTCCAAGAGAAGAACAGTTGGAGATTGTTAAAGAACAAGAAGAAAAATACAATATTTGTTAATATCCCCCCTATGTCTGATAATTCAATATGTTGAAATATGGGAAGCCACGTATCCACACACGCACACGATTTTTTCCCGAAATGAAAATTTACAGTATATAGGAGGTGAGGGAAATGGCTAGACCTAGTAAAAGTGTAAACGTAATGAGTAAAAATTTAACTAAAGAAGAAATAAGAATCAGACAAGAAACTGAAAATAAGCTTAGAGGTGATGCCAGTAATATCTCACCTCCGAAACACTTGAACTCAAGGCAAAAAAAGATATTTAATTTCATAGTTGATGAATTAGAAGCCAGTGGAATCCTTGGAAACTTGGACACTTATATCCTAAGCACATGTAGTATAGCCATTGACAGGATACAGGAAATTGAGAAGCAGATTAACAAAGATATTGAGAAACTAAATGATAAAAATTTAATGAGTGCAAAGGAGAAATACACTAAGGAGTTTTTCCGCAGCATGAATGAGCTTTCCTTGTCTCCTCAGTCACGTGCAAAGCTTGGTAATATCAATCTACAATCACAGCAGCAAGCCGAAGATCCATTGTTAAAAATATTGTCTGGTGATAATAAATGACCGTAAAAGACAGTAAGGCTTATCAATATTGTCAATGGTGTCTTGAAGAAGATAATGATTACGTTGGCATCTATGTAAAAAAGCAAGCAAAACAATGGATAGATATTGTAGATGGATATAATGACGAGGCTTATATTGATGAGGATATGTTTAACAAGGTATGCGGAATCCTTAAATTGATGGTGCATCCAGACTTAGGGTGTTCGATTTATGAGGGGATGGAGCGGTATCAGTGGTTTTTTATTGTTGCTACCCTTTGTACATTGAATAGGGAAGATGATAGTAAATTCTACGAATCCTCGACTTTACTCATCAGTAGAAAGAATTACAAAACTTTTGGAAGTGCAATAGTCTTTATCATTAGCATGTTACTTGAGCCTAAGTTTTCACGTTTTTACAGTGTTGCTCCCGATTACAAGCTATCATCTGAATTAAAAGTTGCAATCAGAAAAATTATCAAGTCCAGTCCAGCACTAGAGGATAGATTTAAAATTAAGCGGGATATGATCGAATGTAAATTAACTGACATCGAATATACCCCATTGGCTTATAGTAATGACAAGATGGATGGAAAATTAGCCCATATATATCTTGCAGATGAATGTGGAGCTATGGATGACTATCCAGTTGAATCCATGAGATCATCGCAGATTACCTTAAAGAGTAAATTAGGTATATTAATTTCCACACAGTATCCAAACGAAAACAATGTAATGATTACCGAAGTTGATTACGCTAAGCGTGTGTTAGATGGTCTAGTCGAAAACAAAAGATACTTTGCGCTACTTTATGAGCCGAATGAAGATATTAGGAAGCAGTGGGAAACGAATGACTTAGTCATCTATCAATCTAACCCCGTTGCAGTGGATAATGAAAAGGTATTTAAAGCTATTGTCGATAAAAGGACAATGGCTATTTTTTATGAGTCAAAGCGTGAAAACTATCTGTGTAAGCACAATAACATTAAGTATAAAGGCTTAAATGCAGATGGTTATGTATCAAGTGATCAAATAAAATCATGTAAGGCAGAGGAAGAATGGAATTGGACTGGTAAAGATGTGTACATAGGCGTTGACGGGGCTGAGAGCTACGACAACTCGAGTATAAGTATGCTTGGTTATGACGAAGAAACAGGAATCGTCCACTCAAAAACTTGGCAATTTGTGCAAGAAGATTATATAGACGAAAAAAGTAAACGTGAAAAGTTTGATTATCGAAAGTCAATTGCAGATGGAAATACAATAATATGTGGCGAATCCGTACTTGACTATGCACATTTTGAGCAGTTTGTAGTTGATTTACAAAAAGAATATGGTGTGAATATTGTTGGTATTGGCTATGATATTCGCAATCTGAGAAACTCTGCTCAAAAATGGGAAAGGGATCATGAGTTAACAACTGTAGAGGTAAAGCAGCATAGCAGTGTTCTGCATTCCAGTATCAAATGGCTTAAGGAATTAATACTAGATCAAAAGTTTTCGTACACAGACAATTTGGCTTATGAAAATCACTTTACAAATTGTAGGTGTGTAGATGATTCAAATCTAAATAAATACATTAATAAGAAAATTAGCGTAAAGACAGCTGGCAAAGTGGACATGGTTTTTGCAACAATCAACGCCTTGTACCTGTTGGAACAAGATGTAATAGTTAATCAAGGTGGAGGTTGGACAGTTCAAGTTCTTTAGAAGGAGGTGAGTTAATGGGATTATTTAAAGAGTGGAAAGAATTTAGGCAATATCAAAAAGAAGATAGAAGTATGTCATTTGAAGACCTATTACTCCGAGCAGGAATAACAAATGAGATGATAACAAAGGAGCAAGCATTAAATATTCCAGCCGTTGCAGCCTGCGTAGGAATAATTTCAGACACAGTGGCATCCCTGCCGATTCTTTTATATAAGGAGCTAGATGGTAAAGTAACTGAGGTCAAAGATGAGCGAGTTGCTTTGTTAAACGATGACACTAAGGATACATTAGATGGATTCCAATTTAAAAAAGCAATTGTTGAAGATTATTTGCTATCGGGTGCTGGCTATTCTTACATAAATCGTGAAAAGAACAAAATTAAAAGTTTACACTATGTAAACAAGACGAATGTATCAGTAAATATCAATGTTGATCCAATTTTTAAGAGTTACGATATTTTGGTCAATGGTGCAACTTATCAAGACTATGAGTTTTTAAAAATTACGAGAAAAACTAAGGATGGCGTTACAGGAAAAGGGATTGTTTCTGAAAACAATAAAATGCTGTCAGTTGCTTACAATTCACTCATTTTCGAAGAGGTGCTGGTAAAAACCGGAGGAAATAAAAAGGGATTTTTGAAGTCCCAAGACAAACTAAACCAAGAAGGAATAGACGCATTGAAGGTAGCGTGGAATAACCTTTATAAAAATAATACAGAAAATGTAATTGTTTTAAACAAAGGACTAGACTTTCAAGAAGCATCGAATACCTCAGTCGAAATGCAATTAAACCAACAAAAACAAACCAACTCTAATGAAATTTGCAAAATATTTAAGGTTCCACCTTCTATTTTCGAAGGAAACGCATCTGAAAATGAATACGACAACTTTATAAAAATTTGTATACAGCCAATCTTGACAGCGATTGAGACTGCATTGAACAAAGACTTACTTTTACCGAGTGAAAAGGAGTCTTTTTATTTTGCCGTTAATAGTTCTGAATTATTAAAAGGAAATATTTTGCAAAGGTATCAAGCCTACAGTGAAGCTGTTAAGGCAGGTTGGATCTCCAAGAACGAGATTAGGTATAAGGAAGATTATGAAGCTATAGAGGGATTAGATGTTGTAACAATGAGTTTAGGTGATGTAATTTACGACATTAAATCTAACAAATACTTTACTCCAAATATGGACAGTATTACGAGTTCCAAAATGTCAAATTCATTGGAGGGAGGTGAGGATGAATGAGGATAGAGATTAGAGGAGATCAGGTATTACTCGATGGTTACGTTAACACTGTTGATCGTGAAAGCAGAGTGCTCCCATCTCCAAGAGGACGATTTAAAGAGAAAATTGCTCCGAAAACATTTGAGAAAGCCTTAATGAAAGCTGAAAACGTTGACTTACTATTTAATCATAATAAAGACAGGAAACTCGGCTCGCTAACTGATGGTAATTTGCAATTGTACGAAGACAATATCGGACTAAGGGCAATTGCGACTGTCACTGATGAAGAAGTTATTCAATCGGCAAAAGAATCGAGACTTACTGGTTGGTCATTTGGATTTATTGCTAATAAAGACCGTTGGGAAGATGGCACTGATGGTATACAGAAGAGATACATAGAAGATTTGGATTTACTAGAAGTAAGTATCTTAACACAAACTCCTGCGTACCTAGCTACATCAATAGAGAGCCGTGGAGAAAAATCGTACATAACTGAACAAAGAAGTGAAGAGTTTACCGCAAATATTGAAGACAACTCTGATAAGAAAGAAGAAAAATGTGAGGAAACTCAAATAGATTACTTAAATTATGAAAAGGAAATTGAAATTTTAAAATTGAAAGGTGGAAATTTATAATGAAAAANNCACTTGTAGAGGTGCGCAATAACTTACTCGAAGAAATGGAAGGGCTTGTTAACAAATCAAAAGCAGAAACTCGTTCATTTACTGATGCAGAAAGCACACGTTTTGATGAAATTAAAGTTGAAATTGCAAAGATTGATAAGACTTTAGCAGCCGAGGAAGAAGCACGTTCTTTTGAAAAGAAAGAGACGAAGAAAGAGAAAGAAGAGCGTAGTGTTGATGAAATCATTAATGAGGAGTTAAGGGGCATTTTTGAAAAACGTGCAGCGATGAATACCACTGTTAATAAAGAAGGTGGTGCTGTCGTTAATTCTGAACTTGTGAAAGAGATTATTAAGGAGTTAAAAGACCGTTCTGACGTTTACAACTTCTTTAATAGCACAACTATTCAAGGTGAGATGAAAATCCCTAAGAAAACTAAGTCAGGTGCAGCTGAATGGGTAGACGAGCAACCTTCTACAGACCCTGCAGCAACAATCCCTAATTTAGAGTTAATTGAGTTGGGTCAAAATCGCCTATATAGGGAATCAGCAATTACTCAACAAATGCTTAATACGGAAGAGTTAGACCTTAAAGCGTTCATTATCGATGACATCACCGAAACGATGGTTGATTCGATTGAGAACGCTATTTTTAATGGAACTGGCACTAAACAACCTACTGGCATCATCAGTGGAATTACTAAGAAAATCAATTTAACTACTAGAGGTGCGATTTCTTTCGAAGACCTTAAAAAGTGTAAAGCTAAATTGAAAAAAGCAGCATGGGGTACAGCTAAATGGTTCCTTCACTCAGATACATTATTAGAGCTAGACCTCCTGAAAGATGGTCAAGGTAGACCATTATTACAACCTGATTTAACGCAAGGAACAGGTTATGTTCTTTTAGGTATTCCTGTAGAAGTTACTGACGCTATGCCTACTTTAGAAGATACAGGTGCAAAATGTGTAATCGTGTTGGCTACTCCAAATGCATATCACACAAATACACAAAAATCTATGGCTATGTATGTGTATGATGATTCAGCATTTAAAAGACGTGGACTCGTTGGTTATGCAGCTGACCTTTATATGGATGGAAAGACTAAGAACGATGACCAACTTGCTGGGATTTTTAACAAGGGAGCTTAAACAGGGGGATTTTCCCCTGTTTTTTATTGAGGTGAAGTCAGATGAAAATTAGTGAGGTCACCATACAGGATTTAAAAGAATACGCTCGTGAATATAACGATGATCCAGTAACAAATAGAACATTTGAAACAATTCTAACTGCTGTGAAATCTTATATTCAAGGCTATACAGGACTGTCTGTTGAACAAATGGACACTAAAGAAGATTTAGTTATTGCTATGAAGGTTCTTTCTAATGAAATGTATGATAACCGCACCTTTACGGTTGAAAATGACAAAGTGAATACTGTGATTAAATCAATCTTAGACATGCACTCTGTCAACTTATTGTAGGGGTGTATTTTTTATGACTAGATTTAGAGTTAATCCAAGTGAATTTAGACACATGATTACATTTCAAAGAAAAATTGGCAAGCAGAATGATTATGGTGAGGAAATTACTGAATGGGTTGATGTTATCAGGGTAAGTGCAGGTATTTATCCGATGAGCGGTAGAGAGTTTTTTGCAGCTGAAACAGTTAGTAGTGAGGTTACCCATAAGATAAATATGCGTTATATCTCAGGTATTACCCCTGACATGCGTATCAAATTTGGTGAACGTATTTTTCAATTAACTTCACCACCTATTAATTTCCAAGAGAGAAATGCAATGCTCCAGTTGAGGTGCAAGGAGTTGATACATAGTGTCTAAATTTAAAATTGAGGGCATGAAGGAACTTCAAAAAAGTATTAAAAAACTTGGAGAAGTTCCTCAGAAAGTGGTAACACCAGCTGCACGAAAAGGAATGAATGTAGCATTAAAGGCAGCAAAAAAAGGTGGATGGGTAGATCAAACTGGACAAATGCGTAAAGGTATGAAGCTTGTTGGTGAAAGATCAAAGCATAAGGGGAAAAAAGTATATCAGGTAGTCTTTGATAGAGCCAAAAATGATGTTTTTCAAAAGAAAAATGCAGAAGGAGAAGTAACAGGATATTATCCTGCTTCTCAAGAGTATGGATTTTATACAAAAGACGGTCGATATATACCAGGCTTTCACTTTTTAGAAAATTCATTAGAAGAAAACAGCGGGACAATTGAAAAAACAATTGTGGATGAGATGAGTAAGCAAATTGATAAGGTTCTAGAGGGGTGAGTGTTCATTGGAAAAAGCATTGCGCTATGAGTTTAATAAGATAGTTGAAATCAAAGATAATATCTACCCAACCAATGCGCCCAAAGGAAAAAAGGCTCCATATTTAGTTTACTTATCCAATCGCTCGCCATTAAAGGACTTAGATGGAACTAAAAGTAATATAGATGGTGAAATCCTGCTAAATATATTGTGTGAAAGTTATTTTGAAATGAAAGATTTATCCTCAAAAGTGGAACGGTTGCTGAAGACATTTCCATTAAGAAGGATTGGCGACAACAGAATATATATTGATGATTTAACTATTGAAACTATTTCAGAAACGTATGAAAGTGAATTATCTCTATACAGAGGAATTATAACTTTTAAATTAAATTATATGGAGGAATGACGAATGGCTACAAGAGGGCTAGGTACTGTCTTAAAAATGGCAACGAAAAAGGTTGCTGGCTTAACACAAATTGGCGGTCTTGATTTATCTGCGGATACTATCGATGTAACTACATTGGATAGTGAAGGGGGATATAAAGAATTTATCGGTGGTTTTAAGGATGCTGGGGAAGTATCTTTAAGTGGTTTCTTTGATTTATCCACAGATAGTGGGCAAAAAGATTTATATGATGCTTTTGAGTCAGGCAACACAAGTGACTTTAGCATAGAATTTCCACAAGGAATTAATGCAAAATGGACTTTCAAAGGTGTTGTGACTGGATTCAAAACTGATACAGGAACCGATGATCCAGTAAGTTTCGAAGCTACTATAAAAGTTAGTGGCAAACCGACATTGGATATGATTTCAGCAGGCTAGGGTTCAATCCCTAGCTTTTTTATTGTTTAAAACTAAGGAGGAAAAAAATGTACACACCAATTGAATTAGATAAAACGCGAAATTTAAGGTATGGAATGTTAGCTATTTCAAAAATTGAAAAAAAGTTTAAAAAAACTATCTCGAAAATTGACTTTGAGGATTTGAGTATGGAAGATACAGCGACTATTATTTGGGCTGGTTTGGTTCATGAGGATAGTAAATTAACACCTGAAAAGGTCATGCAACTAGTAGATGATCATTCCAATATAAAAGATGTGGTTGAAACCATGGGTAAAGCATTTCAGGATTCCATGGGTGGAGGAATCGAAGAAGAAAAAAACTAAATGAGGGTGGCAGTGAATTTTCTATTGTGAATGCATTAGAAACTGCTACCCTCATTGGCATTTCACCATTAAATTTTTGGGATTTGACCCCTTTTGAATTTAATTTAATGGTGAAATCGTACTCTTCTAAAATGGAAGCTGACCATCATGAAAAAATTACCCTCACTTATGTGAATGCATTATGGACTGCTCAATGGATGGCTGGGAAAAGCAGACCACCTTCTTTAGATAAATTATTAAACACTGATATATCTAAAAAGGAAATGTCAGATGAACAAATGCTTGAAAGAGTCAAACAGCTAAATGCCATATTTGGCGGGGAGGTGAGGACTATTGGCAGTTAAAAACCTCTTAATCCGTGGTGGTGCTGATTTCTCTGGCATCAAACGGGAAATGGAAAAAACCCAGAAAACAATATCAAGTTTTCAAAGTAATATTTCCAAATCGTTTACTAAAATCGGTGGAATACTTGCAGGGGCATTTGCGGTAAAGAGCATTGTTGATTATGGGAAAGAAGCTGTAAAAACTTATAACTCTGTAAGTGTAGAAGTTGCTAGGGTAGCGCAAGTCATGAGGAATACCATGGATGCTACGGATGCCCAAATTGAGAGTATTAAGCGACTTACACAAGCTCAAGAGGGAATAGGTGTAGTCGCATGGGACACTCAAATGGCTGGTGCGCAAGAATTAGGAACTTACCTTTCTAATGTTGAATCACTTAAAACACTAATACCGACTTTGAATGACATGCTTGCTCAACAATACGGAGTAGATGCTACTGCGGAACAAGCAGCTAATATCGGAATGATGATCGGTAAAGTAATGGACGGTCAATTGGGTGCGTTAAGACGTTACGGGTATTCATGGGACGAAGCGCAAGAGAAAGTATTGGAGTTTGGTAATGAGTTAGAACGTGCCAACATGCTTGCAGAAGTAATCGGGCAATCAGTTGGCGGTATGAATGCTGAATTGGCAAAAACCCCCGCTGGTCAACTTAAGCAATTGGAGTTTACCTTTGCTGGAATAAGAGAGCAAATAGGAAAAGGTCTAACTCCTGTTATTGCAAGGGTTCTACCTTATGTACAAAAGTTGGCAAATTGGTTATCAAGAGTAGCAGGTTATTTTAGTGCCTTTATGCAAGCCTTTTTTGGTGTTGTTGCACCACAAAAACAAGTTAATACATCAATAGGTGGTGCAGCTGATGCACAAGAGGCTTATGGTGATGCTGCAGAGGGAGCTGGTAAAAAGGCGAAAAAAGCCGCAAAAGAAGCAAAGGGCGCAATTGCAGGTTTTGATGAAATAAACTCACTCGCTGAGGCAGCATCTGCTGCAGGTGATGGTGGTGGAGTAGGATCAGGAGGCATTGGAGGGGATGACTTCGAAATCCCTAATTTTGATGTGCCGGATATTGACACAGAATCCATTCCTGCAAAAATTCAAGAAATGGCTGATAGAATTAAAGCTATTTTTGCCAATATTGGTGACGGAGCTAAGGGAATTGGCTCAAAATTTAAGGATGCTTTTAGTGGAATTAGACCTGCAATGCAACCTTTATTTGACGCAGTTTCGCCTATTAAACAATCACTTGGAGAAATTGGAAAAACGTTTATTAGGTTGTTAGATGATTTTTTAAAACCAGCTGCAAGTTATCTACTATTTGATTTCATACCAAGCATTGTAACTGGGTTTGTTAAAGATTTTGCACCAGTAATTGCGGATGTGGCAGTTTGGAGTATGGATTTATTTTCTCGCACTTTTAAAAATGTAACGGACGAATTAACAAGTTTGTGGAAGAGTACATGGTTACCTTCGCTTGAGCGAATAAAGGTGGCATGGATTGAAAGCAATTCATCGATAGCAAAATCACTACAAACATTGTTAGATGGGACTATTAAGCCATTAGTGGATTATCTACTAAATAGATTTATTATTCCAATCTCAAAGAAACTCAATGAAGTATTAGTGCCGATATTCACTGATATTCTTGTAACTGCTTTGAAAATTTTTGCCGACACATTTAAATGGGCAGCTAATCTAATAAACAGTATTTATAAAACATTGATTGAACCTGTTTTTGAATTAATCAAAAAGATTGTATTAGACACATTGGACATTGTTGCTGATCTATGGGAAAAGTACGGCAAAAGAATACTTGATAATATTACAGAGTTGTTTGATGGTATTAGAAATAAATTCCAATTATTATGGGACGATATTTTAAAACCAATCATAACTCCTTTCCTTGAAATGCTCTCATGGTTGTGGGAGAAGCATTTAAAAGGTCTCGTCAAAGAAGTCGGAGCATTTGTCCTAAGAATTATCGATGCCGCTTTGGATATATTAAATAAGTTTATCCTTCCGATCGTCAATTATCTCATAAAAGATTTGGCTCCTGCTTTCAGAACAACATTTACATTTATAGCTGACATTGTCGGAACAGCTGTAGCATTAATTTCAGATATAATAAAAGGTCTATTAAAAGTTCTAGGTGGTCTAATAGACTTCATTGTTGGCGTGTTTACAGGTAATTGGATGAAGGCTTGGGAAGGTATAAGAGATATATTTAAGGGAATCGTTACAATGATTTCTGGTATTTTTAAAGGTGTGTTAAATGTAACTATAGATGTTATTAATGCAGCAATAGGGCTTGTTATTGGATCAATTAATAGAATGATTCAAGGGTCGATTGATTTAATTAGAGGAGTTCCGGGATTAAAAATTGATATTGCACCAATCAAAGTACCGAGAATACCAAAACTTGCTCGTGGTGGAATTGTAGATGGTGCAACTAACTTCGGAAACTACATTGCTGGTGAAGCGGGAGCGGAAATGATAGTGCCACTTGAAAATACATCATTTGTTAATAAATTGGCAAGTGCTCTTGGTTCTGCAGTAACAAATGCAATGTCAAGTAGTCAATCAGAAAACTCTATTAACGACATTGTTATCATGCTAAACGAAGTGGAACTTGGTAGAGCATCGGCAAAAGGGATAAATAAGGCTCAAAGAATATCTGGAAAATTATTATTAAATATATAAGGAGGAGTTTGAGTGTTAGAAATTAATAATATTCCTATCCCAACTCCTTCGTCTTTTCAAGTTGGGATTATGGATTTAAGTAAGGCAGAAAGAAATGCGCAAGGAGATATGTTGATCGATAGAATCGCAACAAAACGGAAAATTGAACTAAATTGGAAGTTTTTGGGTGCTAATGAATTATCGAAGATTTTACAACTTATTAATAGTGTTTATTTTTTCGTTAAGTATCCAGATCCCATGACAGGACGATTAGAAATGAAAACTTTCTATGTTGGTGACAGGAATATCCCTATGTTCTCTTATCGAAATGGAAAGCCTGTGTGGAACGATATTAAGTTTAATTTTATTGAAAAGTAGGTGGTATGGATGAATGATGCTTCCGATTTATTTAAAAAAGCGATATCACAGCAAAATCGAGAGCTTAGAATACGGGCTACTATTGAAAGTAAGGAATACAGTGACACAGAAATTCAATCTTGTAACATAGAGGAAAGTATTCTTACTGGCGAAAATTTTAAGTTTGGAAGCTCAACTGCTGCTACGTTTGACCTTACGTTGTTGAATATGGACGAAAGCTTATCCGCTAAAAGTTTTGAGGGTAAAGAAGTACACATTGAAATAGGCGCTAAGTTAGATAAGTTTAAGAAACCCTTCGAATTCGTTTCGATGGGTTCTTTTTTGATTGAATCAGCATCGAAAGAGAACAGGATTATCAAGTTGTCTGGATTCGATAGAATGATTTTGTTTGAAAAACCATACGTGACCAAGCTAACCTACCCAGCAACATTAAAACAAATACTTATAGAAATTTGTACACTGGCAGGTGTGCCATTAGAAACCACAACATTCATTAATGATGATTATGTAGTTCGGAATAAGCCTGATTTAGAAAGTATTACGTTACGTTTGGCTTTGGAATATATATCTGAATTAGCGTGTGGATTTGCCCGTATAAATCGCAATGACAAACTTGAAATCGCAACGCTTGTAGATACTCATTTAACAATTGATAGGTCTAATTATTACTCCATGAAATTGAGTGAGTATGAATATAGACCAATCAATTATGTGGTTATAAACAACGAAGGCATTATAGAAGACATAGGTCAAGGTGAAAATATTCTTGAAATAAAGAACAATATTTTCACCTTTAATCCTAACGAACAACTTCTGAAGAATATTTATAACCGTGTTAAAAATTTGAAATTTAAGCCATTTAGCACAACATGGCAAGGAAATGTATTAACTTCGCCGGGCGATATTATCGATGTAAGTTATAGAAATGGCGAAAAATATAAAAGTTTTATAGCTCGTCAGAAATTTACTTTTGATAACGGTCTAAAATGCGATATTACTACCAATACCAAGACACAAATGCAAATTGATTACGAAACAAAGGGAACTGTAACGGCTGAATTAGGTAAGGTTAGGTCAACGATAAAAAACTTAGGAGATAGTGTCAAACTAGAAGTTGATAGGTTAGATGAATCGATTGGTACTCTAGAAATAAAAGCTGACGGAATCGATCTAAGTGTGAACAATCGAATAACCAATGAAATGGCTGCTATTAATTTGAGGGCTGATAATATTTCTTTATCTGTGAGTGGGTTAGGTACTCGGATGGGTCAAGCTGAATCTTCAATCAACATACAGGCTGGGCAGATTCAATCGAAGGTTAGTGCGTCAGATTATAATGGGCAGACTATTACATCTTTAATTACCCAAACACCAACAGCTATAAGCTTACTTGCGCAAAATCTTAATTTACAGGGACTAGTAACCTTTACAAACTTAAATACTGCTGGAAGTGCCATAATCGATGGTGGTAACATCTATGGTTCATCTTTTGTTGTAGGACGTGGAACAGGATCAACATTAACTATGACTGCTATCAATGGTTCCCACTCCTTACATTCTAATGATGCTAATGGATTCAGAATGAGTAGTAATGGATCAATTTCCCTTGCTGCTAATGGTGGATATGGAGTCTATGCAACAGGTGCTCCTTTAGTTGCTCAATCAGGTTTTCGTGTGGATGGTGGAACATCACAACTAAATACAAACGTTACAGTGAATGCAACTTTGAATGCATCTACCTTACAGCAGGGTGGTTATCCTGTTGCAACACAATTATGGGTATCAAACTTAATGAGTGGCTTAGCTACTGTGTCCTATGTAAACGATCAATTAAGACTAAAAGAAAGTCAGATTGTTTCTTGGGCGAATGATAAATTTGTATGGAAATAATAATTTAGGAGGAGTCAAAATGAGAATCACATTTAATATAGCAAATGGAATTCAGGTAAATCAATTGACTGCGGATATTCCTGATTTTAATTCAGAGGAATTTGCAAAGAAGTTAAACAATCCACAAACGCAATTCGTTTCAGTTGGAAACAGTGGGTTTACTAAACAAAGCTTGATCAGTTGGAATGAAGTAACGGTTGAAGCACAGAATGATTAAAGAAAATGTTCAAATAAGGAGGGCGAAAAATGAGACGTTATAACATAGTGTCCGACTTAGTACTAGTTAAACCGATTGAACCGATTGTTTATAAACAGTTCGACAACGGGGATAACCTTGAAGTAGAACTCTATCAAGATAATGAAAAAGTTAACCTTGAAAATGAGACTGTACTTGCATTTTTTCAACTAGAAGATGAAAACAAGACTGTTATTCAAAAAACATGTTCTATTAAAAATGGAAACGCTATTGCCACTTTAGATAACAATATATTGAGTGTAAGTGGGAATGTGAAGGTTGAATTTACAATATACGATGGCGAAAAAGAAACCACTACTAGAACTATTTTAATAACTGTCGAGTCAAGTATTAATAGAAACGAAGCAATTGAAACTGTACCTCAGTGGGATATAGTTAGCCAAATTATTGTAGATGGTCAGGACATAATCAACGGAGCCGAATTAGCTACTATAAGAGCAAATGAAGCTGCTGATACAGCTAATCAGACCGTATCAGTATTACATGAAGTAACACAAGCAGCTCAAACTGCCACATCTAGTGCAAATTTAGCTACAACTAATGCTAATAATTCAGCCACGGAGGCTAATACTCAAGCACAATACGCAAAGACTCAGGGAGACTATGCGAAAGATAAAGGTGACTATGCAGCTACAAGAGGAGACATAGCTCTCTCTAATGCTACGGAAGCTTTTATTGCAACTAGCGATGCAAAAGCAACAACCACTAAGATGAATACATTAATAAATAATACAAAGAGCTTTGGTGAGTATGATCCTCTGGTAACTTATTACTCTAATAATTTCGTACTATATCAAGGATCAAGTTACATTTGTAAAAAAGAGTCAATGGGTAATCTTCCGACAAATGAAGTGTACTTTCAATTGGTAGCTCAAAGGGGTATAGATGGATCTGGGGCAGTTTCTAAGGTAAACGGTAAATCTCCAGATTTAGATGGAAACGTACAAATTACTAACATAGCCTCAGCAGATGATGCTAGTAAGCTAGGTGGAAACTTACCTTCTCATTATGCAACAGCACAATCCGTAACTGATGTTGACGATAAAATTGGGGTTTTACAAGGAAACATAAATAGTCATTTTAATGATTACATGCCACACGATAGCGACTTATCATCCTACGCATCCAATCCAGATGTAAACGGAGTCTATACAGTAGTTGATTTTAAGCGCCCAGATAATACACTTCATCTAAAATCAACATTATCTAATCCAGATGGAGATGGAAACTATCAAACTGTCACATGGCAATTTTATGAAGCGAATGGAATGACCCCTGCCTTATTAGCTACATGGACAATCAATTATGACGCTGAAGGAAACATTATTAATAAGGTGGTGATTTAATGAACATTGATTATGTATTATCCGCACATGGTCTGTTTAAGCGAGGCAGTGGAAAATTAACCTATGAAAGTGTTACAAATTTAACTTCTAAGCCAATTGAAAATGGTACAAAAATTAAAGTGGATTGGACGAATCCAAGCATAGCTGAATATGTCAAAACAGAATTATTTGTCAGTACAATAGACTTATCGAATTTAGATTATGATCAAACGTCTGCTGTTTCTGCAAAAGTAATTGATGGTACTTTACAAACGTATCAACATCCTGCAACCATTGGACAAACCTATTATTTCAAAGCTTTCGTCACGTATTTTACATTTGGTCAGAATGTAGTTTCAAAAGGAGTAACAACGTTTATTACTGCAACTGATAAAACACCGCCTGCACCAATCACTAGTTTTGTAGCAAACGGTGATGATCAATCCGCAAAGTTATCTTGGGTCAATCCAATTGATACGGATTTTAATAAAGTGAAAATAGTATATAAGACTGGTGGTTATCCATCTTCTCACACAGACGGAACAGTAGGTTATGAGGGGTCTGCAACTTCAGTAACTATTACTGGATTGACAAACGATATTGAATACTTCATTCGTGGCTTTACCTTCGATAATCAGATGAATATTAATAATGATATTTCACAGCAAATATCTGTAAAACCAGAAAGTGTGAAAATATATGGTGTAAAGATTGATAAAAATAACTCTAATCCACTTACAGCAGTAACTTACATTGATAATGCCATCGGGATGATCGGTGGATCAAATGAGTGGGATAGTGTTTATCCATATAATCAAATTAGACCAGTTTTGTTTAAAGATGGAGTAGTGGTTGGAGAATTACAGAAAAATGACTTTAGTAAATTCTTGGACGGAACAACTGCTGATATTACAAGTGGAAACGATGGAGATGTGATGATTGAATTCCCTAAGATATGGTGGAAATTCGAAACAATTGGAACAGATTTGTATGTTAAATATGCCACTAAGCAAATTGACTCAACTTGGAAATGTTTAGCGCATGCAAAAGGAATAACTGAAAAAGAAAAAATGTACATTGGTGCATATTTAGGTAACGAATTAGCCTCTAAACTTCGTTCACTAAGTGGTAAAACTCCAACTTTAAATAAAACTATTGGTGCATTTCGAACTTCAGCGCAAGCAAATGGAGCAGGATATCAACAAGTTGGTTATTTTCAATTATTAATGTTGCAAATACTTTATCTCATAAAATACAAATCATTAGACTCTCAAACTGCATTGGGAAGAGGATTTGTTGACGGAAATGCTGCAATTACTAATACTGGCGGAACAAATTCAAAAGGAATGTACTTTGGTGAAGCAACAGGAAAACAACAAATGAAATTTGCGGGAATTGAAGATTTTTGGGGCAACTGTTACTACTGGATTGAAGGATTTTTTAATAATGCCAGTAGAAATATATTAATAGGAAATCAGAATTTTAACGATACAGGAAATGGATATACAAATTACGGACAAGGATCAACCGCTAACTTAAATGGATTTATAAATGAAGTCCAAGGTAGTACAGAAACAGGTTTTATTCCTAAATCTGTAATAGGTTCAGCAACAACTTATTATTGTGACGAAGCACGTTTAAATCCAACTTGCTTTCCTATTTTCGGTGGATATTGGGTGAGTTCTGACAGTGCTGGTGCTTATCAATTATTTGCGATTTATACTGCAACGGAAACATTTTCAAGGGTAGCTGCCCGTCTCTGCTATGTCTAATATTAAGGAGAGTGATACAAATTGAAAGTCAGAGGCACTCAACAAACTGTAAAACCAATCGAAGTCAATGTTGATACTGTATATGTTCGCTCCAATATTAGTCGAATCGAAACAGAGAATTTTACTGGATGGGAATATGAT
>NZ_JBALPC010000127.1:0-4301 GCF_036965225.1 Bacillus sp. JJ1474
CTATTAAAGTAAGTTCCAGACTTGTTGGATCAAAAAAACTTTTGATAATTTAATAGAGAATTAACAAGTATCAGCCTTTTTATAAAGAAATATAAAACAAGTAGTAAACCCCAAGTGGAAAAGTCTAAATATTGGATGAAATAAAAAGTACTTGAGCGTTTTTGCTCACATTAACAATCTAATTATGTAGCCAAAGCTCCTAAAAGGCTGCTTAACTTTAATATAGAGATATTCCAAAAAGAAGGAAATTGACTAAAAATGTCGAAATAACCATGAGAGTCTTATATTGGTAGGTGACATAAATGACTACAGATCATTCTGCGTCCGGTCAAGCATTAGGATATATATATCAATTTGATCGCGCAACCTATAGACTGTTTCAATCAGAAGTTGATGTTATTGAAATAGGGGTTGAGGATAAAGATGATGTCAGTGTACACAAGGTTAGTGGAGAAGAAATATATGAACAAGATAAATCAACCGTAAATACGGGCTCCCCATTGTCAGACCGAAGTGTAGCCTTATGGAAAACAATGCATATATGGGCTGAACTAATCGTGAAAGATCCGTCAATCCTTGAAAGAGTGGAATTTCACTTAGTCACTAATGGAACTTTATCGAAAGAATGCCTTGCTAGAAGAATTAACGAAACCGTCGATGAAAAGTCTTCAAAAGTTATTTGTGATGAATTACGCAGTATTATTCCAACATTAAGAGAAGATTTGGTTCCTTATGGTAGTACATTAAGTAAATTAAATGATAAATTACTAAAGAAAATGTTAATCAAAATCTCCGTGTTTGATAATATGTGTTCTAAATTTGGGGGTAACCTTGAAGAGATACAAGCCATACGAGTTTTTGAGCCTGAAATAAAAGTAAGTCTTTTTGACCAGATGTGTGGATGGGTTAAAAGGAAGATAAGGGAACTAGTCCAAACTGGACAGCAACCAAGAATAAAACGGGAAGATTTTGATAAGGAACTTAGAGGGATAGTGAGAAGAGTGTCAGTTGCACGTTTATCGGCACTTGTTGCACCTTTCGATTCAAATATTGATATTAGTGAGTATGAGTCACATGGTTTTGTTAAACAACTAGATTGGATAGATATTGATGAGGATTCAATAAGGGATGCAATTTTGGATTTTATTCATGCCCAAGATACACGTATTATTTGGACCGATAGAAATGTAGTTTCGGAAACAGCTCTTACGCTATACGAAAGAGATCTTAAAAAATCATGGGAGATTTCAAGAAGAAGAGCACTTAGACAGCCATTTGGGACAGATGAGCATAAAGGTCAAGAATGTTTGGATTTAACGCTGGAGAAGGATAGTTTTATTCATAATGAAATTATGCCAAAGACCATTACTTGTGGTAACTTTCATACACTAGCACATTTTATAGAAAAACAAGAACCAACTATTGGTTGGCATCCACAATTTAAATCATTATCGAAAGGAATACCAAAATGATGAAAGGGACATTACTTCATGAGTATGAGATAATGCAAAATCCTGCACTTGGGGCAATTGCGATGTGGGCATTCTCACAAGGCTTTTTGTCTAGGCAGTCAGAAAACATGAGATTACTAACACTATGGCATTTGGTTAGTGTTCTTCCGCTTGTTTATCAAGAAACTAGTAGGAAAATGATCTTAAAAAGGAGAGAAGCATCTGGTTTAAGATCCATTTTAGATCGTGACACAAAAAATTCTATAGCTCAAAACGAGGTAGTTTTTGATATTAATTCCCGGTTGCGGGCAATGGAGGATAGGACATTTCGCTCTTTAAATATAGCAATTGCATGTAAGCTAATATCTCTAGAAGATGGTTATTTCACTTCTTCACTATCCTTCAAGCTTCCTAAAAATATTTCGATTGAAACTAGAGATATATTGAAAGCAGCAAGTAAGCTAGGATTTTGGGCAGGTGGAATGTCTGATTTTGAATATTTGACAGTGTTAGGGGTTGAGCCTTTAAAATGGACTTTTCAGTATTGAAGTTAATTATTTGGTCGAAAAAAAAGGATAAAGCCCCTCGAGTTTTAGAATTTAAACCTGGGGCAATTAATTATATAACAGGTTCCAGTCGTAGTGGGAAGTCTGCGATTATCGAAATAATAGATTATTGTCTAGGATCAGGGGGATGTACAATTCCTAAGATCGGTCCGATAAGGAGATACTCATCTTGGTATGGACTGTTAGTTAGTACAGTCGAAGGGGAAAAATTGTTCGCAAGGCGAGATCCACTTGAACAGGATTCAACAGATGACTATTTTATCAAAGAAGGAACCCCTATTACTATTCCTGATATTCCAAAGAAAAACGCTAATCGCGATTATGCAAAAGGAATATTAGAAAGACTTGCCCGGATTCCACAGTCGAATTCAGACTTTAACGAATCAGGTAGTGGTTACAAGGGTAGGGCATCAATCTCGGATATGACTGCGTTTATGTTTCAGCCACAGAGAATTGTTGCAAATAATGAGACTATGTTTTTCGAAGCAGATAGAGAAGAACATGCTAGAAAGCTTAGAGAAATATTTCCTCTTGTTTTAGGAGTTGTAGATGCCGAGACATTGATAAAACAACATCGGCTCCAAGAAGTAAGGAGATTAATTGAACGTAAACAACGTCAATTGGAGGCTTTAAGAATTAATATTGAAAATTTCTCTGGGGAAGTAAGAGGGAGATACATTGCAGCAAGTCAGTATGGTTTTTTCCCCGCAGTAAATATCAAAGACACAAACACAAATGTTTTGTTTGAAAGGCTTAAAAACCTGGTCTCTACCTGGAAATCTGATAACAGTTACTGGGATAATTATGGACATGATATAAATACTGAGCAACTTTCATCATTGCGTGAAGAGGAAAGGAACCTTCAGGCAGAAATTACGACCTTACGCGTTAGGCTTACACAACTAAAAGAGTTATCTTTAGCTAGGGCCACCTCAGAAAGAAATATTTTAAGACAGAAAGATCGTCTTTCCTCAACATCTTGGCTTGTTGGAAAATTAGATTCCCAACATGAATGTCCATTATGTGGAAACGAGTCCAATACCCATGCTAAAGAACTAACCAAATTATTGGAATCAACTAAAAAAGTTGAGGCACAATGGAAAGCAATTGAGCTTGTTCCTCCTATGTTAGATGCTGAACAAGTACAATTACAAAAACAAATATCTATTAAGGAATCAAAGCTAAGACAATTAATAATTGAACGTGGATATCTACAGGAAGAAACTGAAGAAATGCAAGCAACAAGGGAACAGCGTGCAATGTACATTGGACGACTTACGGAATTTATTAATCTACGTGATTCTTTGAGTGATGAGGGAACATTTGCGAGAGAAATAGATGTATTGAAAGAGGAAGAGGCTGAGTTATTAAAATCTGTAGATTTCCAAGCTTTCGCACAAAGAAAAGAAACTGCTTTGTTTAAGTTTTCAAGATTTGCAGGCCATTATGGGAACATCTTGGATTTGGAAACGGGGGATGACTTAATTCAACTCGATACTAACAAACTATCGATCCGTGTGATAGATGATAAAGGTAGGGCTGCTTGGATGCGAGAGATTGGTAGTGGTGCTAACTGGTTAGGTTATCATATTGCGACATTACTATCGTTACATGAGTTGTTTATTAGTCAGGATATACCGTATGTTCCAAGTATTTTAGCAATAGACCAGCCTAGTCAAACACATTTTCCAGATAGAACTGATCCAGATTCTGACTATGAAGAACTCCAAGCTGTAAGAAAGGTATTTAAAGCTCTTTCTTCCGGTATTAAAAGGACAAATGGGAAACTACAAGTAATTGTTAGTGAGCATGCAGGTAAAGATATTGTCGGCAACCTTGATAATGTGCACATCGTAGAGAGGTGGCGATATGGGAGGAAATTAATACCATGGCATTGGCAGGATGAGATGCCAACTGATTTATTAAACGAGAACTCAAATGCACAATTAGCTGCAGAAGACTTGCTTAAAACAATAATTGAACCTTCATTCTTAATAAAAATGGGTCATCAAGAAGGAAAGGTTGAAATAATTGATGCTAGCTTTGAAGAAAAGGGCCTTTCGTTTAATGCTGCTCAATTATTAGATGGGAATAAAAAAGTACTTTTTTCAGGTATTATTGATTTTGAATTAAATGTAAAAATTGATTTAACAATGTAAATTAGTCATTCAAATGGCGGAGAGTTTATTATGAATTGATGTATTCTCATTTTTTTTAAACATTATTTGGTGAAATTTTAATAGGTCTAGAAATAATTCATTGAAAAGGAGTACCAGATTTGGAA
>NZ_JBALPC010000128.1:0-30096 GCF_036965225.1 Bacillus sp. JJ1474
AAATGTAACTACCCATAGATTAGTTTATTTTTATCACATTTTGTCGGTTAATACAATAAGTTGTCGAGTTTACACTAATAGCATGTTAATAATGTATTTTTATACAGAAGTCAGAGTAATATTCTAATAGATGAAAGAAGGAGTGCAGTTGGAATTTATAGAATATTTAATTAACAGAAAGGAGATGGGAGCTTGCAACAAACAGAAAGCAGTAATTTATTATTTAAATTAGATGAAGCTATTCACCTCTTTGTCAGGCCGGATACGTTTCCGTTGGCTCTTCGTGTAATGAAAAAAGGAGAACCCCTTCCAGATCGTGTCAAACGCCCTTATAAAGACTTCGGAAAAACATTTAGCATTTGCCAAGGGATCACAATGGCTAGGAGATATGGCTGGGGACTAGCGATGGATCGGGAGGATCTTTCCTGCCCAATTGCAAAGATCGCTTTTGGTTTTGAAGAGGAATTAGCCTATTATTCAGAGGGAAATTTAACCGATGGGATGTATACAAAAACATGTGATATTGGTACCATAACGGAGTCAGCTGTTCCAAAATTTACAACTGCTGAATCGGGAACTGTATTGATGGCTCCGTTAACGCGTGCAGCATTTGAACCTGATGTGATTGTTGTCTATGGAAATTCCGCACAAGTCATGCGTATGGTTGCAGGGGCTCTTTATCATACAGGCGGCGAAATTACCTCAACCTTTACAGTGCGAGCTGATTGTGCAGATATAGTCATTAAGACTATAAAATCAAACAAACCACAAGTTATTCTTCCATGCTATGGTGACAGGGTATTTGGACAAACACATGATCATGAAATGGCCTTCACCATTCCATACTCCTCCGTAGAAAATTTCATTGATGGATTGAAGCAAACACATAAAGGCGGTGTCCGCTATCCGGTTCCAACGTATTTGCAATATGAAGAAAAATATCCGGAAACCTATGAAAAATTAAATGAAATGTTTAAATGAATGCATGAAAAAGTATGAGAGGAAGTCCCCCCTCATTCTTTTTCATGCATTCTTCAAATCTAGCAGTCTTTTATCAACTAGGCGTTTTTCTTCTTTTTTTATCGTACCTGGTGCGACTTTCTTGAGAATAGGTGTCACACGGATAACATCTTGGAGTTTGCTAATTAGGCTTTCATCAAGTTCCTCTTCAGACTCTATAAATAGCTCGAATTCGTCCTGGTTGCGTTCCCACGAAACTATTCCTTGGAACATTCTATACCCCGCTTCCTCCAATACAAGCGAAAGCTGCTTTTCTCTAACAAACATCCCTTTTACCTTTATTCCATCACTCACTCTTCCAAGAACTCCAGCAATCCGCTTGCCTTCATAACCTTCCACCCAGCGTGACAAATCTCCGGTTCCAAAGCGAATGAGCGGATAGCTTTTGTCATATAAAGTCACGACAATTTCACCTTCACCTGTATGAACTTCCTTCCCATTATGTGGATCGCAAATTTGCACAACCGCTGTATTAGTCAAGCATAAACCAGGCCCTTTCTTATCCTCAAAGGCAATACAGCCACAATCTGCAGTGCCATATCCTTCATAGACTGATATCCCACTGTCCTCACATCTTTTTCTCATATCCGTTGTCAGCATCTCCGCCGTAAAAAATGCCTTGTTTATATGAATCTCTTTGCCTGGCATCCACCCCTTTTCCTCCATTGCGTCTAATAAGATGGAAAAGAAACTCGGTGTACCGACATAACCAGTCACTTGTAAATCCTTCATCACTTGTATTTGCAGTTCACGATTACCTGTTCCAGCTGGAATGACTGTTGCCCCTATTTCTCTGAGAGCAGAGTCAAACATAAAGCCTGCGGGTGATAAATGATAAGAAAAGGTATTTTGTACTATATCCCCCTTACCAAAACCTGCAATAGACAGAGCCTCAGAAAATCTCCAAAAATCTTGTTCTTGTGTTTGAGGGTCGTAGATTGGGCCCGGAGACATAAATATTCTTGCCATCTCTGCAGCTTGGATCGTTGTAAAATTTCCGAATGGGGCATTTATACTCTGAAGCCTAGGCAATTGATCCTTTTTTAATACCGGAATTTTCTCCAAATCCTTAAATGACTGAATATCACCTGGAGAAAGGCAAGCCTCATCCATAATCTCTTTGAACCCTTTTGCATGGTCATAAGCATATTGGATAACGCCTTTCAATGCCTCCATTACAGCCACCTCTTTCTTCTTTTATACGATTTAATTTCTTTATAGCTTCTTCGTCCCTTATCGCTCATCCCTAAATAAAACTCACGAACATCCTGATTAGCTAGTAATCTTTCAACTGTTCCATCCATCACAATACGGCCATTTTCCATTATGTAGCCATAATCGGCAATAGATAACGCTACATTCGCGTTTTGTTCAACTACTAATATCGTTGTCCCTTCCTCTTCATTAATTTTCTTGATGATGGCAAAGATTTCTTTCACAAGCAATGGAGCTAGTCCAAGTGAGGGTTCATCTAATAGCAGTACTTTAGGCTTAGCCATGATTCCACGGCCAATTGCCAGCATTTGCTGCTCACCCCCGGATAAATAGCCTGCCTGCCTGTTTTTTAACATTTCCAGCTTCGGAAAATAATGATATACCTTTTGGATATCGTCCTTAATATTTTTGCGGTCTTTACGAGTGTGAGCACCTGCTATTAAATTTTCCTCAACTGTTAATTGCTCGAATACACGACGCCCTTCCATGCATTGAAAAATCCCTTTTTTTACAATCGTTTCGGCATCGCTGACATCAATTCGTTCTCCGTACAACTCGATATATCCGTCAGTCACTTCACCATTTTCGCTTTTTAATAGACCGGATATGGCCTTAAGAGTAGTAGTTTTTCCTGCACCATTACTTCCTAATAAGGCAACAATCTTTCCTTTAGGAACCACCATTGACATTCCTTTTAGGACAAGAATAACCCGGTCATACATGACTTCGACATTATTAATCGTCAGCATACAATTCCTCCCGCTCATTACTTTCAAAAAGGGAGCGTCCGTTAAAACGCTCCCACCCTCATTTAATAGCCGATATAATCTGTGAATATTTCAAATTTGCCATTTTCTACTTTTGCTAATCTAATTTGGTTAGTACCAGCATGATTATCAGCTGAGAAAGAAACTGGTGCTGCCAGACCGCCTAGATCAAGATTTGATAATTTTTCTAAACCGCCTCGTATCCCTTCACCCGTTGTCGGATCATCAGCCAGCTTCATGCCTTCAACCATAATTTTCGCTGAAACCCATCCTTGGATGAACTTTTGGTTCTTATCCTCTAACTTTTCACCTTTACCTTCTAAATACTCCTTTATCTCCGCTATACCTGGTAAATCTTCGTAAGGAAACGCATGTGTCACAACACCGATAAAGCCTTCCGCTGCATCACCTGCAATTGGAAGCAAGCCTTCACCTGTTGCCCAGTTCAATCCAATAAATTGTGTATCTATCCCTAGCTTTTTGGCATCTTTTAGAATAGTTGCTGTTGCCCCCCACGTTTGTTGAATAAGCGCATAATCAGGGTTTTTCTTTTCCATATTTAATAATTGTGAAGTTGCATCAAGCGTTTGCAGTTCAATAATTTGTTCATCAACAACGTCAATACCAATTTCTTTTGCAAAGTTTTTCGCATCTTCAATTGGTGATTTTCCAAATGCTGTATCATTATAAAGTAAAGCAACCGTTGGGGTTCCACCGCTATGATTATCTTTTATCCACTTTAAGGCTGATCTTGCTTGGTCTGAATAAGTCGCAGCAGCTAAAAAGTTATATGGGCTTTCCTCTATATTTTTGAGGTTTTCGGAATAAGAACCGGAAATATATGGAAGCTTATCAGTCGCCACTTGCTGGCGAAGAGCTTCGGTATCACCTGTTCCCCATCCTAAAATAGCTGCCACCTTATCTTTTGATTTATATTTTTGATAAAGTTTTTGAGCTTCAGGAATTTTATAAGCATAATCATCACTGATTATTTCAACGTTATGGCCATTAATTTCTTGCTTACCTATATGCTCAAAATACGCTTTTGCACCTTCAGCATAAGGAGTTCCAACATCACCAGTTCCTCCTGTAATATCAAAAATCCCACCGAATTTAACTGTACCCTTTGTATTGCCTGAACTCTTCTCACCGCCTGAACATGCTGTAAGCAATCCTAACATTAACACTAACAACACAGCCCAAAACTTTCTCATTTTCTTCCCCCTTAACTTGAGTAAATAATTATTAAAAATTAGAAGTAATTGCAAATTACATCCAATATCTAATCACCTAATATGAAAATGGCCACAATCTAAAGTAATCTTTAATATTTTTCCATATTTTCGCCAGCCCTTGTGGTTCATAAATAAGGAACAATATAATAACAAGTCCAAATACAACTTCCTTCATTCCAACGAGAACATTAGCAATATCCGGGAAAATCCCACTTAAAAGCTCAACACCTGAGCGTAGAACAACGGGCAGCAAAGTAATAAAAACAGCTCCATAAATAGAACCAAATACACTGCCTAATCCACCTACAAGTATGATGGCTAAATATTCAATCGAGACGCCAATGCTATACAGCTCTGGACTTACAACCATCGTGTAATGTCCAAGCAATGCCCCTGCTACACCTACAAAGAACGAACTGACGATAAAGGCAAGCACTTTATACTTGAATAAATCAATACCCATCACTTCTGCAGCAATATCCCTGTCCCTAACAGCGATAAAGGCTCTGCCAACTCTTGACCGGAAGAGATTTAATGTGAACATTGTTGTTATGATCAGGACACCAAACATTAAATAGTAATAGCTTGATTCACTATTAAAGATAAAACCGCCAATTTCAGGTCTAGATAGGACCATTCCAGCTGTACCGCCTGTTAGTGAGTCCCATCTAGAAATTACAAAGAGGATGATCACCTGGGCTGCCAAGGTAGCAATAGCTAAGTATAGTCCCTTTAAACGGAGAGAAGGCAATCCAAATAGTCCTCCAACAATTGCAGTGATCATCCCGGCCGTTGGCATCGCAATCCAAAAACTTAAGCCAAGCTTTGCCGTTAGAATGGCAGATGTATAGCCGCCGACACCTAGAAAGGCCCCAACCCCAATGGATATTTGTCCAGTAAAACCAGTTAATATATTTAGCCCGATGGCGCCTATGGCAGCAATTCCACAAAGAGTGGCGAGACCAACAACGTAATCAGATGCTATTAGCGGAAAGATGGCTAAGAGTGCAAGCATGATAAAGACACGTACTCTTACGCGGGTGATTTTCCATATGGCCATATCTTGTTTGTAGTTCACATGGAACTCTCCACACCCCATTACAAATGGATTCTTCATCCGGTTACACCCTCTCGATTTCTTTTTTGCCAAATAAACCATAAGGCTTGAACATGAGAATAAAGACTAGAATGACAAATGGCATGACTTCTTTCAATCCGCCGCCAACTAATGGATCTAAGTAGCCTCCTGTCATACTTTCGATCACACCAATAATGAGTCCCCCGATAATCGCCCCAGGGATACTATCCAAACCGCCAAGAATGGCAACAGGAAGCACCTTAAGCCCAATAGCCGAAAGCGATGCATTAACACCATTAATATTTCCGAGCAAAATACCGCCGACTGCTGATACAACTGCTGCTATCGCCCATGCCACAGCAAAGATCACTTTCACACTTATCCCCATTGACATGGCAGCCTGCTGATCATCCGCTGTTGCACGCATCGCAATCCCAAGCTTTGAATATTTGAAAAACAGTGTAAAAATTAACAGCATGATAATAACAATGACCAATGACCATAAATAAACCGGAGCCACTACAACTTGGCCTAAACGAACGGGCTCTTCAGAGAAGATTTTTGGAAACACACGTGTTTCATGGCCCCAAATAATATGCACGATTCCTGCTAACACACTTGATAATCCAATTGTTGCCATGATCATAGAGATAACTGGTTCACCGATAAATGGCCGTAATACAATTCTTTCAATGACAAAACCGAGTACAGCACTGAAGATGAGGGCAATTAATAATGCGGCAATAAAGGGAATGTTATAAGCTGTTATTAAGGTCAGACAAACATATGTCCCAATTAATAGAAATTCCCCTTGCGCAAAGTTAATGGCGTCACTAGATTTATAGATTAATACAAATCCGAGCGCCACCAATGCATACACACTTCCTACTACGATGCCTGTTACAAGCATTTGCAAAAAAAACGCCATTAAGCAGCTCCCTCTCCTTCTTCCATGAAAATCACTTGAAGTGTTGTATGAATCGTTTGTTCATTTCCATCCCGATATCTGATTTTTCCTTCAACATTTATTTGCCCTTGCTCAGAGTACAATCCTTCAATCAACGATTCATATTTTTTGGCTACAAACTGTCTTCTAACCTTTTTCGTTCTTGTCAGCTCCTCATCATCCGCATCAAGCTCTTTATAAAGAAGGACAAATTTTCTCACGCGTGCTTTCTCAGGTAACGTTTGATTGATTTCATTTACTTGCTTTTGAATCATGTCTAAAACTTGAGGCTTGGATGATAAATCTGTGTATGTCGTATAGCTTATTTGATTTTTCTCTGCCCATCTGCCGACGTTTTCCATATCAATATTAATCATCGCCACCACGTATGGACGGTCTTTTCCAATCGCTACCGCTTCTTGAATGTATGAGCTGAATTTCAATTTGTTTTCAATAAATTGCGGCGAAAACATTTCTCCTGAATGCAGCCGGATGACATCTTTTATTCGGTCGATCACATATAAATGACCTTGATCATCCAGTCTCCCAGCATCTCCAGTATGCAGCCAGCCGGATTGAATCGTTTCCAATGTGGACTTTTCATTTTTGTAATACCCTTTACATATGCTTGAACTCTTGATAAGTATTTCTCCCTCCTCAGAGATTTTCACCTCTGTTCCAGGAATTGGGATGCCAACACTGTCAAATTTAATGTCGCCGTCACGATGAACGATCGAAATTCCAGATACTTCTGTTTGTCCATAAATACTCTTTACATTTACACCGATACTATGGAAAAACTCGAACACATCCGGACCAAGAGGCGCGCCTCCAGTATAGGCACGCTTCATATTAAGAAGTCCTAAATGGTCTCTTATCGCGCTAAACATAAAATAATCGGCTATTTTATATTTCCATTTCGTACTGATCGATATTGGCTTATTATCAAAATGCGCTCTCGCTACTTTTTCGCCAATAGGCTTGCACCATTGATAAATTTTTCTTTTCAGCCAGCCGGCATCCTGTATTTTCACTTGAAATTTCGAAAGCATATCTTCATAGATTCTTGGTGGTGAAAACATCACTTGAGGTCCGATTTCTCGTAGATTTTCTAACACAGTGGAAGGTTCTTCTGGGAAGTTAATGGTCATTCCATTATATAGGCCCATCGCCATGGTCATCATTTGTTCCCCAATCCAAGCGAGCGGGAGGAAGGATACATATTCATCCTTTTCTGTAAGCGGGTCAATGTTTGAAAGGTTTATTGCCATTTCCAGCAAGTTCTTATATGTGAGCATTGTTCCTTTCGGATTCCCGGTAGTCCCGGAAGTATAAGAAAAAATTGCAACATCCTCTTCATTGCCTTTCTCCACCTCTGATAGAAAAAATGAAGGGGACTCTAATTCAAAATTCTTTCCCATTGCTTGGACATCCTTAATGCTTAGTAAACAATCATCCTTATAATTTCTCATTCCCCGTGGATCATAGTAGATAATCGTCTTCACCTTCGGAATCTCTTCGCGAATCTCAAAAACTTTATCCACTTGCTCTTGATCCTCCACTACAACGATACTGGCATCACAATGGTCTAAAATATAACTAATTTCACTTGGAAGTGATTCTTGATAAATTCCGACTGACACGCCTCCCAGACATTGAGTAGCTAATTCGCTCATCACCCACTCAGGGCGATTATCTCCTATTACAGCTACTTTATCTCCTCGTTTAAGTCCTAGCTTGGCTAAGCCTAGACTGAGAAATTTAACTTCTTCTAAGTATTTTTCATACGTAATTTCATTCCATATACCAAAATCTTTTTCTCTTAAAGCCACATTTGATCCGGCTTTACTTGCCCACTCTAGTAAAATTTTAGGAAATGTCTTGTTCGAGCTGGACATCAATTTAAAACCTCCCCTATCTGCTTACCCAACATTTTCTTCACCTAAATAAGCATCAATAACCTTTTGGTTATTTTGGATTTCATAAGGCGTTCCGTAACCAATTAACTTTCCAAAATCGAGGACAGCAATATGATCAGAAAGGTCCATCACGACACCCATATCATGTTCTATTAGAATAATGGTCGTATTCATTTCCTCATGAATATCGATTATGTACCGGGCCATGTCTTCCTTTTCCTCACTGTTCATTCCGGCCATCGGCTCATCTAGAAGAAGTATTTCCGGTTCTAATGCAAGAGCTCTCCCGACCTCAACGCGTTTTTGCAAGCCATAGGCTAGTCTGCCGACAGGCGTATCCCGGATGTGTTCAATTTCTAAAAAATCAATGACATTTTCAACCTTTTCCCGATGCTCCACTTCTTCTCTCTGTGCCTTCCCCCAGTATAAACCTCCAGAAAGGACTCCCGTTTTCATACGGACATGTCTGCCAAGCATTAAATTATCCAAAACTGAAAGATGCGGAAACAATTCAATATTTTGAAAGGCCCTAGCGATTCCAAGGCTAGCGCGCTTATGAGGCTTAAATTGGGTAATTTCCTCTCCTTTAAAAAGGACTGATCCTTCCGATGGGCGATATAGGCCACTAATACAATTGAGCATACTTGTTTTTCCAGCCCCGTTTGGACCGATTAATGAGAAAATCTCACCCTTCTTCACTTCATAAGATACATGATCTAAGGCTACGACTCCCCCAAATCGTAAAGTAATATCCTTTATTTCTAAAATCCCCACCTAGCAATCTCCCCCTGTTTGTAACATAGTAGATTAAATATTCCAAATATTATTTATATTCTACGACAATTATCTATTTCCTTTTTTATTTGCTATGTTTAGTTGTTAAAGTTTATCGCATAATAACGGACAGTAGAACCTTAATTGATATAAGCTTCATTTTTTCCTTCTTAATACGAAAAAAAGAGTGCAACCAAAAGGATTACACTCTGTCGACATTTTTTAGTCATGCTTTTTGTTCTTCCCTTTTACAAAACGATAGGCAAGATAGGCTATATAAAGCGGAGTTGCGATATAAATTAAATATGGAAATTGGCCTTGTGTACCTTTTTTATAAATAATATACAAAATACAACCGAGGAACACCGTGACAATGGTCCCGTACTTTGGAAGAGGGATTTCTTTAAGACTAGGAATTCTAATTTTACTAACCATTAAAAAACACATACCTGTAAATACAACAGTTGTGATAATATGAGGGATTTTGTCCCCAAATAAAGTTAATAGGGCCAATATTCCTCCAGCAGCTGTAATCGGTACTCCGACAAAATAATTTAATGAAGTCTTGCTGGAGCTAATGTTAAATCTAGCTAATCGATAAGCTCCAAACAATGGAAATAACCCAGCAATGGCCATTCCTAAAATACCAAATTGAAAAAAATAAGTATAATATACTAAAAATGATGGCGCTACTCCAAATGTAACAATATCAGCCAGAGAATCAAGCTCTTTCCCTAATTGGCTATCAACGTTTAACATGCGGGCCAGTCTTCCGTCCATGCTATCTAGCATCATCCCGATTAAAATTAAAATAGCTGCGTTCTTAAATTGTCCGGTCGCAGCAAAACCGACTGATAAAAATCCGCAATATAAATTTCCAAGCGTGACCATATTGGGAATTGCCTTATAAATTTTCACAAGTCGTAATCTCTCCTAACGATATTTATCTATATCATATGTCATTACATTATTTTCACCCTATATTTTATGTACAATTTATGCCCTTGCTGCTTGCTAAAGAAGATTATAACACTTTTTTCCTCTGTTTAAGCAATCTTCTTATAAAAAAAGGATTATAAAAGCATCGGAATTTACACCGATGCTAAATAAAATAATATCAATATATCATGAATCTATTCTTTCAATAATTGTCGCATTCGCCATGCCATGCCCTTCGCACATTGTTTGGAGACCATATCTTCCTCCAGTGCGTTCAAGCTCATGCATCAATGAAACCATTAATCTTGCGCCGCTTGCACCAAGAGGATGACCGAGTGCTATTGCACCACCGTTTGGATTAAGTTTGGCAGGGTTCGCGCCCGTTTCCTTTAACCAAGCTAGCGGGACAGGTGCAAAGGCCTCATTTACTTCAAAAACATCAATTTCATCTATTGATAATCCTGCTTTCTTTAATGCTTTTTCAGTGGCTGGAATAGGTCCAGTTAACATTAAAGTTGGGTCTGAGCCGACAATCGTTCTAGTGAGTATGCGGAATCTTGGCTTCAACCCTAGTTCTTCGGCTTTTTCTCGGGACATAATTAATAATGCTGCCGCTCCATCACTAATCTGACTAGAGTTTCCTGCATGAATGACTCCATCTTCTTTAAACACAGTTTTTAAACCGCCAAGAGCTTCAACAGATGTGTCCGACCGCGGTCCGGCATCCTCTGAGACAGTAACAGTTTCGCCGTCTGGCAAATTGACTTGAACAGGAACAATCTCTTTTGAAAAATAGCAATTGGCTTGCGCCTTCAATGCTTTTTGATGACTTTCATATGAAAATTGGTCCAATTCCTCTCGAGTTAATCCGTATTTTTCAGCTATTCGTTCTGCTGATAAGCCCTGATGAATCATTTCATGCTGGTCCATCAGCTTGTCACTAAATGGAACCCCCTGATAGCTGGAACCAATTGGTACACGTGACATATTCTCAACCCCGCCAGCAATGACAACATCCATATCACCAGCAATTATCGCCTGGGCAGCAAAATGAACAGCCTGCTGGCTTGAACCACATTGACGATCAATGGTCGTGCCTGGGACCTCAATTGGAAAACCAGCAATGAGAGAGGCAACTCTTGCAATATCGCCACTTTGTTCTCCAATTTGAGACACACAGCCCAAGATAACATCATCAATAATCGCTGGATCTATTCCTGCTCTCTCTATTAATGCCTTTAATGCCTCAGCAGCAAGATCATCCGCTCTAAAATCATTAAAAAATCCATTTCTTCTGCCTACTGGTGTTCGAACGCCTTCCACAATAACCGCTTCCCGCATCCTTTCAACCCCCTATTGACTGATAAATCTAATTTCCATTCATTGTAATCAATCTCCTGCTTAGAAATAGACTTATTTAGCAGACTTTTCATTCTACATAGTTTTTATCGTACTCGATATTCCATCTTCATTTAAAAATAACCTAAATTTAATGCACATAAAGCTGATACCTTGGTACTACACTGATAAAGGAGCAAATAAAAAAAGTGTGGTTTGAAAAAACACAATCGTGCCCTTCATTATTAATTGATCATTTTAAATAGTGCCGTATTTATTTTTTAGTATTTCTTCTGCAATCAATTGATAGGAACGAATTCGGTCTTTAGGAGAGTATGTTATCGTCACAATCATGATTTCGTTCGCATTATATTGAGCTTGAAGCTCGCATAATTTCTGTTTCACTACTTGGGGATTACCGATTATCATGTTTTGTTTTATTTTATATAAAGTAGTTTTTTCTGTTTGATCTAGCTCGTATTGTTTTGCTTCTTGAATAGAGGGGATGCTAATGTGGCCTTCTCCTTTTTCTTTTTGCAATGACCATATTAGAGAACTTAAGACAATCTCTTCTGCTAGTTCATTCGTTTCTGCACATATAGCTGAAACAGTTAAAATCACTTTAGGGTGTTGGCCCACTTTTCTTGGTGTAAATGAATTAATGTATTCTTGAATAATAGATGGTCCGTCATTGTCGCTCATAAACTTTCCGAATGCATAGGGCAATCCTTTTTCTGCTGCAAATAATGCACTTTTTTTACTTGTACCTAGAATCCAAGGTTCTGGTGAAATTTCTGGCAATGGAGAGGCTGTGACTTTCGCGTATTTGTGATCTTCAGGAAAATTATCGTCTACAAAATGAAGTAGATCATTCACTGTATTTGACATGTTCCACACCTGCTGTAAAAAGTTATCAGATAATGCGTTGGCAGCTTCAGCTGATCCACCTGGGGCCCGTCCAATACCGATGTCAATTCGATTTGAAAATAATGTAGCTAACGTATTATAAACTTCTGCCACTTTATAAGGTTTATAATAGGGTAATAAAACAGCCCCAGAGCCGATCCGGATTCTATTAGTGTTCGCTCCAATGTAACTCAACAACACTTCTGGTGCTGAACAAGCTAATCCTGGTAAATCATGATGTTCAGCAATCCAGTAGCGAGAATATCCTAGTTTTTCTCCCGCTTGAGCTAATTTCATAGATTCATTTAATGCCTCTTTGGCTGTTTGATTTGAAGAAATTGGTGACTGATCCAAAATGCTTAATTTCATCACTCCACCCCTACTTTCTTAATCCTTCACTTCAAGCAATCTTAATGAATAGTTTCCAACTTGCCCTTTTTCATATAAATTTGTAATCGAAGTAGAATATTGCTGAATTGTCCCTCTAAATGCTAATTCCCTCTCAGGAATTACCACATCAAATGTCCCTTGATATAGCAACGTTGCTATATCATGATACTCTTCACTCGTCACTTCAAAAGAAACCAAAATTTCATATAAATCATTCACTTTTCCTTGTTTATAATCGTACACTTTTATCAAAGTATCATTTAATATTATTTCATTAACCATGAATTGTCCCTCTTATTTCCTTTTATTAAAAATATAGCATTTGGATAAAGGGGTAGCAAATATGCTGTTTGTTCATTATTAAAAGGGCTAGCGTGAAAAAAGGTCCGTGGAATATTATCCCCAACGGACCTTCATTGATATTTATGCTAATCCCTTTTCAAGCAAGATAGCCTTCAAATATTTTCGAATTCTATACAATTTCGTTTTTACTGTATTTTGGTTTAGCTTTAATAATTCAGCTATTTCTCTTTCCTTTAGTCCATAATTAATTTTAAGTAAAAACACGTTTTTTTGATCAGGAGAGAGGGAGTTAATCACAGAATGGATTTGCTCATTTAAGAAATTTAGTTCTACTTCCTGTTCAACATTTTGATTCATGATCACGTTCGTATTCTCAAGGTCTGTGTTTACTGCCAATCTTTCAGTCGTTTTTCTTTCTTTTCGGATCACGTCAATGGCTGTTCTCGTGGCAATGGATGACAGCCAGGCTCCCATTTTCTCTTTATCCTGAATGGTGTCCATTTTTTGATATGCTTTAAGTAAGGTTTCCTGAACCACATCCTCAGCCAAATAATGGTCTCTCGTAATACAGTAAGCTGCATGAAAAATCCGCTTATAATACAAATCACAAATTTCTTTCATATTAATAGAGCAAGTATCCATTTTCATCCCCTCCCTCACTTTCTATTCAAAATATTGCTTTACAAAATCCGGAACGTTATCACTGCTAAAGCTTTTTATATCGATATACCGATCATTATTATATTTAATAGCAACAACATATGGTCCATCAATATATCCCTTCGTATCCTTCAAAGTTGTTTCCAGCATTGTTTTATCTGTTACTTTAAGGATATTCCCTGAACTTTCCATCTGTTTGAATACTTCCTCATGGGAGTAGCCTCTATAGTCGATATCTAGTTCATCCTTCGGAGCAATGTAGGCAGTATCAATATCTGAAGCATTGATTCTCGCATTCTCCAATAACCCTTTTTCAGCAAGCCACTGTTCAAATTTCTTATATGAAACTCGCCATTCCATCATAACCGTTTTATCATTTCTCTGAAGAATTTCAATTACCGAATAGGCATCTCGATTATCCTGCATCTCTTCATACGTTGCCTGATTAATCTCATCTTTTAAGATGGAAATCGCTTCTTCCATTTCAGATGGGTCGACAATGATTGATCTTTTACTTACAGGACCATATGGCTGAATGGTTACCTTCTCGATCTGACCCTCTTTTACTTGAAAAATTTCATTCGTTACCCTTTTATATTCTGGCGATTCATAAATTAACTTATAAAATTGAGCATATTTATTTTTATCAATCTCGTAGTTTCTAACGATTCTCTTCCCATTTTTTAGCTCATAGACAAAAAAGGCAGATTCTCTTGAAGATGTGTTGTCACCCTTATTGGCTACAATTTCCTTATGAAGCCTTCTTAAAAGCTCGATATTATCTGTATCCTCTAGATAATAAGGTTCCGCTTCAGTATTATTAAAGTGGTAATAGCTGTTTCCAAAATGGACACGTTCAATTTCACTCGTATACGGAATATTTTTCTCATATTGAGTGAAATCCAACTGAAATAGCACGAAAAGCACCGCCATGGCACAAACATATATGAGAAACCCTCGAATATGAATGATTATCCTCCAAGATTTTTGTAGTACCATCTCAGCTATAAAATACCCTAGAATAGAGCCAAACAAATAACCTGCAATAAGCCAAAAGGCGCCGCCACCCATTTTCCCGAAGTACATTCCGCCTAATAACATAGAGCAAAATGTTGCTCCATATTTAAAGATTGGCTTCATAAATGGAAAAATGAGAGCCTGTGAAACTGCCTCAAGCCTTCTTTGCTTATAAACCCATAAGGATAACCCATAAAGTATAAAGATCAGCAAAATATAGATGATGATTTCTCCCCATCCAATCGGTCGTCTGCTGATTAAGCTCAAAGCGACTAAAGGGGAAAAGGACTCAATTTTATTTTCCATGAAATATTGTTCAGGAAAGCCGTATAAGTAAAACGGCAAATTAAAGCCAAATAGTATTATCAAGCCAATTGGCAGAAGCAGAAGAATATAGGTTAACCCGCCTTGGACAACAGATAATCCTGTTATCATCGCGACAAAAACGGATACCATGTAAATAACTAAATTAAACATAATCGTGATGCCTAGCCATTGAAATACATCGCTAATCGTTAAAAATTCATGCAAATTTAAAGGACCATAAATAATCAAAATTATTAGAGCGTTTAGAATAACTGGTGTTATTAAAATGACTGCTCCAAAAAGAGTAAACACGTGATATATTCGCTCTCTTTTAATTGGCAAACTATGCATAAAATCGCTAAAGTGCTTTACCTGCAAAAAGCGAAATAAGAATATGGCCAGCAGAACAGGAAGTGCTATAGATAAAATACTTTGAATCTCAGCATTATACTCGAATAGATTCTTTGCCCTTTGAAAATACAGATGCTCCTCAAACTTAGATTCTGTCATTAAAATTTCTAATGGAACAGCGATAAACAACCCTAGAAAATATACGATCGCTACCCATCCAACACTTCTCAAGATGGTTTTCCACATCTCTTTGCTAACCAAGGATATTTTGGACTGCATATCCAACATCCCCCATTTCATAAATAAAAATTTCTTCTAATGTTAGTGGCAGGATATCAAATATGATAGGGCTATACTTTTTTATTCTGGCTGATATCTCTTCTTCTTTTCCATTCACAATAAATAATTGGACACTTCCGCGTTTTTCCTTATGAAGGATTTTGACTTGGTCAAAGATTCCTGGTGGAGTCGGCCCATTAAAGGCAACCTGAATTTTGTGAGTGTCTGATTTTAGATCATCCAATTCTTTTTCAATCATTAACTTTCCTTTATGCATAATGCCAATGAAATCACATAAATCTTCAACCTCTCTTAAATTATGAGAGGAAATTAACACAGTCATTTCACGTTCAGCTACATCATCGATTATTAAGCCTTTTACTTTTTTTCGCATGACCGGATCCAGTCCATCCATTGGCTCATCGAGAAGAAGTACATCGGGTTTCGTTGATAGCCCGAGGATAAATGCAGCCTGTCTTTGAATCCCCTTTGAAAATTTATGAACCTTTTTATGTAAATCCATATTAAATGCTTTGACTAATTCTTCAAAACGATTCTGATCCCAAGCTGGATATATATTTTGATAGAATTGCGCCATTTGCTTCACTGTGTATTGAGGCAGAAAATAAGGAATATCCTGGATAAAGAAAATTCTTTGCTTCATGTTAGGGTTCTCATAAACTGGCATTTCATCAATGGTGATTACCCCATCATCTTGAACATAGATTCCTGTTATTAGCTTGAGAAGTGTCGTCTTTCCTGCTCCATTAGAACCAAGTAATCCATATATAGATCCTTTGTTCACTGTTATATTCATATTCTCTATAGCTTCTAAGTCTTCAAATGCCTTGCGGACATTTCTAATTTTGATCATCTTCTATCCCTCCCCCGACTATAGCTTCAACCTCATGAATGATTTTGTATAAATCATCTACCGATATGCCTAAGTACATAGCTTCTGAAAGCAGCTTTACTAGCTCTGATTTCACCTTACTAAGCTTTTCGGCATTAGGCGAGGGACTAGCCGGACTAACAAAACTGCCTTTTCCTTTAATGGAATAAATATATCCTTGAACCTCAAGCTCTCGATAAGCTTTCTGGATCGTATTTGGATTTATGGTCAGCTGCTGGGCTAGCGTTCTCACTGAAGGTAGCTGTTCATCTGTTTTTAATATTTCTGTTATTATCAGCTCTTTAAGCCGCTCAACCAATTGCTCATATATTGGTTTACGGCTCCTCACATCCAGCTCAAACATTGTGCGCCCCTCCAATCTGATCTAAGTGTACTATGATACATAGTACAGTTGATACAGTTAGAATTATATTATAAAAATATGGAATTGGGAATAGGTATTTGGAAATTTTTTTAAATAAAAAAAGGAAAAGTGATCGATCCACTTTTCCTTTTTCCTTACATATTTATTCAATTATTTATTCAATGCTTTAATTTTCACAGCGCATGCTTTATATTCTGCCGTTCCTGAGATTGGATCAAATTCATTAATTGTCAAGACGTTTGTTGGAACGTCCTCAAAATGGAAGCTCATAAAAATTAAGCCAGGAGCAACTTGGTCAGTTACCTTTGCTTTCACTTGGACGCTTCCTCTTCTTGAGCTCACTTCAACTAAATCTCCAGTATCAATTCCTAATTTCACGGCATCTTCCGGATGAATATCCGCTGACTCCTCAGCCTGCTTTATTTTCACACCACTTGCATAAAGATTTGTTTGGGTATGAGTATTATAAGATTCATAGCGTCTGCCGGTAGTGAGTGTAAACGGATATTCCTCATCTGGCATCTCAATTGGACCAGTATACTTAACCGCATTAAATGGTGATAATCGTAGATTGCTTTCATTTTCATCAAAGAATCTTTGATGGAGAATAAAGGTTCCTGGATGAGATTCATCCGGGCAAGGATAATGGAGACTGTATTCCTTCTCCAATCTAGAATATGGCATACCGCCATACATTTCCCAGGCTAAAGAGCGAACTTCCTCCCATATTTCTTCACTACTGTTATAGTGCATTGGGTAGCCCAGCCTTTTTGCGATTTCACAAAGGATTTCCCAATCGTCCCTCGTATCAGGATGAGCATCAACGGCTTTTCGAACTCGCTGAATTCTACGGTCAGTATTTGTATACGTACCCTCTACCTCACCCCATGATCTTGCCGGAAGAACGACATCTGCCAGCTTAGCAGTTCCAGTTAAAAATATATCCTGGACTACTAAAAGATCCAGTCCTTTTAATAATTTTTCAGTATGTTGCCTATGAACATCCGCGACTAATGGATTTTCACCAATGCAGTATAGCGCTTTTACAGAACCGTCTTCCATTCGTTCAAATGCGCGCGTTTGTGTATTACCTGGCTCTGGATTTATTTTTACATTCCAAGCCTTTTCGAAACGATGGCGATACTCTTCATTAGATAAGCTGACAGCACCTGGCATCTGGGTTGGCAAGCATCCCATATCTCCGGCCCCTTGGACATTATTTTGTCCGCGTAAAGGCATGATGCCACAGCCTTCTCTGCCGATATGTCCTGTCAATAAAGCAAGATTGGCGATATCAAATACGTTATTAACACCACAATGATGCTCTGTAATTCCTAAAGTATAAGCAATCATGGCTTTATCTGCCTTTGCATATTCTCTTGCTGTTTCAACAATATCCTCAGCAGGTACTCCTGTAATCGCTGCTGCGTAATCAGGGGTATACATTTTTACGTGTTCCTTTAAAGTGTCAAAATCAACAGTAAATTTATCAATGAATGCCGGATTATATAGGTTTTCTTCAATAATGACGTGGATCATAGCATTCATTAGGGCGATATCAGAGCCCACATTAATTTGTAAATGGCGATGTGAAACCTTCACCATATCTATTTTTCTTGGATCAATCACAATGATCTTTAATCCAGATTTCACCGCTTTTTTCATGCGGTTTGCAATAATCGGATGGGCCTCGGTCGTATTTGAGCCCATTAACAGTAAAACTTCTGCACGATCAAAATCTTCCAATGTGTTTGTTGGAGATCCATTTCCAAATACAGTTGCCAGACCGGCAACGCTAGGGGCGTGTCAGGTTCGGTTGCAGCCGTCAATATTGTTGCTGCCGATCACTGCTCTCATAAATTTTTGTGTTACATAGTTTACTTCATTTGTACTTCTAGCCGTAGCAAACATCGTAATGGATTCAGGACCAAATTGATCTTTGATTCCCTTAAGTTTGTCAGCAATAAAGGTATAGGCCTCTTCCCATGTCGTTTCCACAAGCTCACCGGCCTTACGGATAAGCGGTGTTGTTAAACGCCTATTCGAATGAACGTATTCATAGGCAAAAGAACCCTTTACACATGTCTGTCCTTTGTTAACGGGCGCATCTTTGTCCCCGCGAATTTTGACAATTTTATTATTGTCAACTTCCACAACAAGGCCACAGCCCGTTCCACAATATCCACAAACTGTTTTAACTTTTGCAGCTTCTCCCATATTCATCCTCCCATTTGTGAAATTTATAAGAGTCTCTTTTTACAAAAATGATCAAAAAATGCTTAAGAGAACTCTTAACAAGTAGCAGCTAGTCTCCCCAGATAGCAGTATTTTATTTAATTTCAAATAGATTGAAATATAAAAATACATATCTATTATACTATATTTTTCCTTTAGTAAATAGGTGAAACCGTCTAGAAGAGTATCGCTTTATTCATTTATATGCTAAGAGCCAGCGAAATCTCCCTGGCTATTTTTTTTCATCAGTTTTTAATTGAAGTGTCTTGTAGTAGTAGTAAGTTTGCCCGCCTATTATTCGTAGCAATGATGTAAACAGCAGCGACTGCGATGATAACTGCGATGAATGAGCCAATGTTGAGGATGCCTTTTTGAGAGTACCAAACAATTGAATATCCCACTGAACCCGCTAACAAGGCATAATAAGCGAATGGGAATAAGGTTTTTCGAATGACCACTCCTTCTTTTCCGTATAGTCCAACTACTGCAGATGCAGCTACAACGTTATGAACACAAATCATATTTCCTGCAGCACCGCCAACGGCCTGAAGTGCTACTACCCAAGTTGAATCTACACCAATTTGTAACCCTACATCATATTGAAATAATGCAAACATCATATTACTAACTGTATTACTACCAGCGATGAATGCCCCTAATCCTCCAATAAAGGTTGCAAAAATTGGCCAAAATTCCCCTGCAAGTGCGGCAACTCCATTTGCCAGTTCAATTGGCATTCTATCAAACCCTGCAGCTCCTCCTCCAGAATTCAAGAACACTTGAACCATTGGCACGGTAAAGATTAAGGCTGTTGATGCAGCAACAGTCGTTTTCGCTGATTGTGACCAAGCCTTCTTGTAAGCGTTTCCACCCATACCGTGAATGAAAAATGTCATGGCTGATACGACAATAAAGATTGTCCCAGGCGAAAACAAAATATCAAAACTAGACGTTATACCAGAACCGAAAATGTTTTCAAATTTTATGACAACCGATTTAAGCCATGTTCCAACCGGAAGAGTTTTTAATCTTGTTAATACAAGAAATAATCCTACTAAAATATATGGCGACCATGCCCTAACCATACTCATTTTTCCATTTTTATGATCTTGGATCTTGATTTCCAACTTTCCAGACCATTCAGGATCCCATTTTGACTTCTCTTCAAAATCCCATTCTTCTCCTTTTGGAGGCATAAGGAACCCTTTTTTTGCAGCAAAGACTACAATCGCAAGACCAACTAATCCCCCAACCATGGATGGGAACTCAGGTCCAAGAGTATTGGCAACGATTACATAGGGAATCGTCATGGCAAAGGCTGCAAATATAGCAAACTTCCAAACCTTAATTCCTTCAGAAAACGATTTGTTTTTCCCAAAGAACCTAGTCATTAATGCCACTACAAAAAGCGGCACTAAAGTTCCAGCAATCATATGTAAGATAGCTACCTTCCCGCCGATTGCTGTCACAAATCCAATCATATTATCTGTAATCGTTGGGTCAGCTGATAAACCGGTACTAGCTCCTACAAGCAATGGTGTACCAACGGCGCCGAATGAAACCGGTGTGCTTTGGATAACCATTCCTGCAACAACTGCAGCCATGGCGGGAAATCCTAAGCCAACCATCAGCGGAACTGCAACGGCTGCTGGTGTACCAAAGCCCGATGCTCCCTCAATAAAGGATCCGAACAGCCATGCAACAATGATAACCTGAATTCTCCTATCAGTCGAAATATCAGTAAAGCCTTGACGGATTGTGCTGAGCCCTCCGCTCTCCTGCAGTGTATTTAACAGCAAGATAGCACCAAAAATAATGTACAGTAAGGTGATTGCCACGACTAATCCATTTATGGATGCTGCTGCAACGTTAGCTCCTGGCACCTTCCAAACGAATAGCGCCAATCCTACTGCGATCACATAGGAAATTGGCATAGCTTTACTAGCTGGCCATCTAAGGCCAACTAAGAAAACTCCTACTGCAATGATTGGCATGAGAGAAAGCAAAGAAAGCATTCCCGTACTCATAAGACATTTTCCTCCTTTTGTTTCATAATGACAAACTTATTATAGCTGGTGTTGCTTATGACGAAACGTTGTTTTCTAAATATCTCAGCCTAAATAACATTATACAGGTATTCGCAAGAATATCAACAATATTCGGAAAATTGTAAAATATGCGCATTGTTTTTCGACAAAAAAATACTGTAAACACTATTATTCCTAGTATTTACAGCATTTATCTATTTTTCATAATATCCGAGCCTTGCTGATATTTGCTTGCCTATATGGATCATACGTGATTGAAGAGCTTCTAGCCGGTTCTTAGTCATTCTCATCGTTGGTCCAGAAACACTGACAGCTGCAATGACTTTACCTAAATGATCAAATATGGGCACAGCCATACATGTAATCCCATATTCATTTTCCTCTAAATCTAACGCAAATCCATTCTTTCTAACTTCAATGAGTTCTTGAAGAAATTGATCTATGTCCGTTATTGTCTTATCCGTATGAACTGGAAGCCCTTTTCGCTCAAGAATATCAGTTGCCACAGCCAGAGGTAAATGTGCAAGTATAGCTTTCCCTACCGAGGTACAGTGCATTGGAGCTCTTTTTCCAACCTTCGAATGCATTCTAAGTGCTTCATTCCCGTCTAATTTTTCAATGTAAACGACTTCCCCTTGATCATAGACAACTAGGTGAATGACTTCATTCGTCACCATTTCTAATTCTTTCAAAAATGGCTTAGCTTCTTCTCTTAAATCAATAGACTCCAGAAGTTTTGAGCTTATATCCAAAAATTTATATCCAAGCTTATATCTTCCTGTTTCCTCATCCTGCTCGACATAGCCATATTGAACGAGTGTTGAAAGTATTCGATAAACAGAGCTTTTATTAATATCCATTTGGTTTGCAATTTCCGTAACACCTAGTCCCCCTTTTTTCATGCTGACGAACATAATAATATCAAGAGCCCGACTTACTGATTTAACCATATTCTCTCTTTCCAACATTTCCTCTCCTCAAATGAACACTTTTTATTTAATTATATCGAAAATTAAAATTGCATGGCACTCAAATTGAAATGCCATGCTTAAAAGTCTTATTGTTTAATAGCAAACTTCGCCTTTGCCTCTAAGCGACGTTGGTGCAAAATTGGCTCTGTATAGCCATTTGGCTGGTCATAACCTTTAAAAATAAGATCGCGCGCAGCTTGAAAGGCGATAGAACTATCAAAGTCTTCTGCCATTGGTTGATAGTCAAGATCACCTGCATTTTGCTCATCGACCACCTTAGCCATTCGCTGTAATGTCTCTTCAACTTGTTCCTTTGTACAAATTCCATGATGGAGCCAATTTGCAACATGCTGACTTGAAATCCTTAGTGTAGCGCGGTCTTCCATTAAACCTACATTATTAATATCGGGTACTTTGGAACAGCCAATGCCCTGCTCTACCCAGCGAACAACATATCCAAGAATCCCCTGTGCGTTATTATCAAGTTCCTGCTGTATTTCTTCTGCTCCCCATTGCGGGTTTTCAGCTACTGGTACTTGTAATATTTCATTCTTCAAGTCTGCTAATTCATTTAATAGGTGACTTTGAACCTCTTTTACATGAACTTCATGATAATGAAGCGCGTGTAATGTTGCTGCTGTTGGGGAAGGAACCCATGCGGTATTAGCACCTGCTTTTACATGGGCAATTTTTTGCTTTAGCATCTCTGCCATCATATCAGGCATTGCCCACATCCCTTTACCAACCTGGGCGCGATTATGGAAGCCTGACGCCAGACCATTATTGACATTAGACCTTTCATAGGCATGCAGCCACTCTGTCCCCTTCATGTCATTCTTCCGAATCATAGGGCCAGCTTCCATGGAAGTATGAATCTCATCCCCAGTGCGGTCTAGGAATCCCGTGTTTATAAAAGTGATCCGTTCCTTCACTTCGCGGATACATGCTTTTAAATTCAATGATGTTCTTCTTTCTTCATCCATTAAACCAATTTTTAATGTATTCCGTCTGAGGCCAATCAAATCCTCAACACGATTGAACAGCTCATTAGCAAAAGCAGCTTCCATAGATCCGTGCATTTTCGGTTTAACGATATAAACGGATCCTTTTGTAGAATTTGTAAGAGCAGTGTTCCCTAATAATGAATGTTTCGCTATTAAACTCGTTACAATTGCATCTAAAATACCTTCTTGAATTTCTTCCCCGTTCTTATCCAACACGGCATTTATAGACATTAAATGACCAACATTCCGGACAAACATTAAAGAACGTCCAGGAAGAGTAAAGGAATGCCCGCTTGGTGATGTATAGCTCCGATCTGCATTCATCGTCCTTGTTACGGTTTTACCGCTCTTGTCAAAGCTTGCCGTTAGATCTCCCCTCATTAAACCAAGCCAATTTCGATAAACGAGGACTTTATCTTCCGCATCAACTGCTGCAACTGAATCTTCACAATCCATAATTGTGGAAAGCGCAGATTCAAGAAGGATATCCTTTACACCAGCTTGATCTGTTTTTCCAATCGGATGGGTCCGATCTATTTGAATTTCAAAATGCAACCCATTATTTTTAAGCAATATTGTCGATGGATTCTCTGAATCACCTTGATATCCTGCGAATTTTTCCTCATTCTTTAATCCAATTTCCTGACCATTACTTTGGACAGCCATTAATTTACCGGCAATTACCTTGTACTGAATGATGTCATGATGGGACCCTTCCTCTAATGGTACAGACTGGTCTAAAAAGTTTTTTGCAAATGTAATAACCTTTCCTCCGCGAACCGCATTATAACCATCCGTTCTAGCTGCGCCGTCCTCTTCACTTATCACGTCTGTTCCATAAAGGGCATCGTACAGGCTTCCCCAACGAGCATTTGCTGCATTTAAGGCGTATCGGGCATTATTAACAGGAACAACTAGCTGAGGACCTGCCTGAATTGCAACCTCATCATCGACATTTTCAGTCAGGATACTAAAATCCCCTCCCGCTTCTTCAAGATAGCCAATTTCCTCTAAGAAGGCTCTATAGCTAGTAAAGTAATACTTTTGATTTTCCCGATGCCATGTATGGATTTTTCTTTGAAGCTCATCCCGAATGGCAAGTAATTCTTTGTTCTTCGGAGTTAATTCATCAACAATTTCCTCAAACCCAATCCAGAATTGCTCTTGATCCACTTCACTTCCTGGAAGAACTTCATTATTAATAAACGCCAAAAGCTCACTAGCTACCTGCATTTTTCCAACTTGTTTATAAGCTGTCATCCTATTTCCTCCTTATCAATTCGTTCTCCCAATTTATCATTTCTCTCTGTTTGTTATTACGCAACAGCGTTTCATTCTATCGATAAAAAAAGAATAGCATAATCAACTCCTTATTGCAATAATATTCAGAAAATATTTAATTTATTATGCATTTAAGGCTGCTTCTTTCATCTCCTTCTTAATTTCAACACAACGGCCAGGCGTTGGAAAAAGCTTACCGGCATTTAACAGGTTTTGTGGATTGAAAACTTCTCGTATATTTGTCTGTGCGAAAATTTCATCGTCATTAAAAACAAAACGCATTTCTTCACGTTTTTCGATTCCTACTCCATGCTCCCCTGTAATCGTTCCTCCGACATCTGCACACACCTTAAGACATTCACTGCCAGCCTGCAATGCTTTTTCAATTTCACCAGGCTTTCTTGCATCAAAAAGAACAAGCGGATGAAGATTGCCATCTCCTGCATGGAAAATGTTCGCAATTCGCAGACCAGACTCTTCACTGATTTCATTAATTTTTTGCAGTACTTCTGGTAGCTTGCTGCGGGGAATTACACCATCCTGTACTAAATAATCTGGTGAAATCGCCCCCATTGCTCCAAACCCTGTTTTCCGATTCGCCCACCAGCGTTCTCTTTCCTTTTCATCCTTAGCTGCCCTTACTTCACGAACATTGCACTTCCTGCATACGTCAAGGATCTGATTGATTTGTTCATCAATCCCGGCAGCAATCCCGTCTACCTCAATGAGTAAAACCGCTTCAATATTCTTCGGGTGTCCCACTGGAAAAGCAGCAGCTTCTACCCCTTCGATAGCAACTTTATCCATCATTTCTAAAGCTGCAGGCACAATCCCGGCCGAAATTATTTCTGAAACAGCCCTGCTTCCATCCTCTACTTTGTCAAAATAAGCTAACACTGTTTGCTTGCCTTCAGGATTCTTTAATATGCGCACCGTTATTTTTGTAACAATTCCTAAAGTACCTTCGGATCCGGTTAATAGACCAAGCAAGTCATAGCCTGGCTCATCCAAAATACCGTTATTTCCGATTTCAATTATTTCTCCATTTGGCAATACGACCTCAAGTCCTAAAATATGATTGGTCGTGACACCATATTTTAAGCAGTGAGCTCCTCCTGCATTTTCAGCGACATTTCCACCTATTGTACAGCAATATTGACTAGAAGGGTCTGGAGCATAATAATAACCTTTATCCGATATCGAATTTGTAAGTTTCAGGTTGACAAACCCTGGTTCTACTACAGCCCTTCTGTTTTCTAAATCAACACTAATTAACCGCTTCATCCGAACAAGACTAATAATCACTTCTCCGTTAATCGGAATAGCACCCCCACTTAATCCAGTGCCTGCTCCACGCGCAAGAAAGGGGAGATTATTTTTCGTACAATATTTAACAAGCTTCGCCACTTCCTCGGTATCCTTAGGAAAAACAACAGCCTTTGGCAAATGCTTATGAAGAGTGAATCCATCACAATCATATGAAATTAAATCTTCCTTATGGTAAAGGATGGAACGTGCTCCACCAACAATTTCGGCTAATTGCTGAATGTGTCTATCATTCGTTTTAATTTTTGTCTTCATCGTTCACAACCTCCTTCTCATTTTGATAGGCCCAATCTAAAAGCTGGACAGTATGAACGATTTTCTGATTTCTGCCATATTTCTGCACACCAACTGCCATCTGAAGCATGCAGCCGGGATTCCCCATGGAAATCATTTCGACATCATCAGGTATATTTTCCATTTTACTTTCTAAAACAGAATCTGCCATTTCAGGATTCGTAATATTATAAATTCCCGCACTTCCACAGCACCGGTCCGCATTAGGCATATGGACCATTTCCACACCAGGAATATCTAATAATATTTCCCTCGGCTCCTCTCGAACACCCTGTCCGTGTGCAAGATGACAGGCATCATGATAGGTGATCTTTGTCTTCACTTCAGCTTTTGGCTTCTCATATCCGGTGTCGTGAAGATGCTTTGAAATATCAACAACCTTTTTGGAAAATTCCTCTGCTTTCTTATGCCACTCCGGCTCCTCACGGAATAATTCAGTATACTCCTGCATCATACATCCGCATCCAGCCGCATTCACAATTACTTTCTCAGCGTCTTTAAATGCCTCAATATTTTGCTTGGCCAACTGCCTTCCCATATCCCGGTCACCGGCATGTACATGTAGAGCTCCACAGCATGTTTGGTTTGCTGGAATCCTTACATCATTGCCATTTCTCGTCAGAACATTAATGGTGGATTCATTAATATCACTAAACATGACATCCATAATACAGCCTGTTAGCATGGCTACTTCCCTTTTCGTTTCACCTTTAGCTTTAATAACCGTTTGATTTTTATACTTTTTACGCACAGATTTATTCACTTCCGGCATGATGGCTTCCATTTGAACTAAATGCTCCGGCATGATATTAATGAGCTTTGTTTTTCTAACTACTTTTTGAATTCCGCTTTTTTGGTAAAATTTGAGCACGCCGCCTAAAGTATTTAAGCGACTATGATGCGGAAAAATGCCATGCAGAAAGAATTTACTTACAGTCCCTTTCCATCCTTTAAGGGGAATTGCCTGGCGGATCTGCCCTCGTGCTTCCTCAATCAGACCGCCAACATCTACATCAGCTGGACAGGCAGTTGTGCAAGCCCGACAATCTAAACAGGCAAATACCGGGTCCATAAATTGCTCATTCACTTCCAGTTTTCCTTCAGCTACTGCTTTAATTAAATACACTCGACCACGGGGAGAATGCTGTTCCTGACCGGTATGCTCATAAGTCGGACACGATTCAAGGCACATTCCACAGTGAACACAGTCTGCCCATTTATTTTCATCAGGCGGGTCCTTCCATAAATAATTGCCTAAGCCAGTAGTACAAGGGGGCGCTTGTTTCAATTCTGTTTCTGTCATACTCATTTCATATCCCTCCTACAAAACGATTCGGGTTTAGAATCCGATTCGGGTCAACCTTCTTCTTTATCCCTTCAAGCAAGGAAAAATAAGATGGCTTTTCCCCCCAAATATTTATTTCCTTACGGATAGAAAATGGCAGATGCTTCACAATCGCATAGCCGCCTATAGACTCAACAGTTTTCCTCAAGTCGTGAATGGAGTCGACAACATCTTCTTTGGAGCCATTTATCTTCACTTGACAAAGACCATGACCAAGTCCGCCGTGTGCTTCAACGGCTACATTTTTTATATCCTGTAGTGTCACTGCCTCCTTCATTACCTTAATTACATTAAGATTTACAACTCCTATCTTTAGTACAGCAATCGTTTCATTCCCGGAATCTTGCTCATTTAGACGCAGTTCGTAAAATTTTTTCCAGAAATTCTGTGCTTCACTTTGGTGAAGAATGGTGAGCATGGAATGTGGAGGTGCTAAAGATTTAATCATCTCCTCCTGATATTGAACAGATGTTTCCACATCCTCAAAGCTAATTGCTATTGTAAAACTCTTTTTATTATTTAGTCTTTCGGAGAGGGACGGGGTTAATAATTCAATACAGACTGGCTCAAGAACTGAGTCCAGCACTTTAATCGCAAACTCCTTTATGCTTTCCTCATTTCCTTCTGGAAAGCTAACTAAAACAAGTGATTCGTATTTTGGGAGCGGTCTTAGCTTGAAGGTCACTTCTGAAATGACGCCAAGGGTCCCCATTGAACCAATAAATAGCTTGTTCATGTCATAGCCTGCTACATTTTTAACGACTTTGCCGCCAGACCGAATAATTGTCCCGTCTGGATAAATGGTTCTAAGTCCAATGACAGAATCCCTTGCTGAGCCATATTTCAGTCTTTTAGGTCCGCTATCATTTGCTGCAATAATTCCGCCTATTGTAGCCTCAGCTGGAGAAAATGGATCAAGTGGAATTTTCTGATTCGCCTTTGCCAAATAATCCTGCAGCTCCTGGAAAGTTGTCCCAGATTTAACCGTTATCGTCATGTCCCCGACTGTATGCTCCACAACCCCTTTATATTTTGCTAAAGAGAGCAAGACATCACTCGTTTCGTTATGGCCTCCAAACCCCCTTTTTGTACCATTGCCCATAACCGATATCGTTAATTTTTTTTCATTGGCGTGCTTTAAGACAGCAGCAATATCCTCTTCCGTATATGGATAAATGGTTGCCAAGCCGCCATTACCTAAGTAATTATTATGACTGTTTGCTATCGATAATTGCTCTTCTGACAAAACTGACCTTAAATCTTCTAATAAAACAACAGTATTCATAACCAGCTCCCCTTATTGTTTTGTAATAAGAAACATCGTTTTCATTTAATGTAAAAGCCGTTACTAAATTATGTATTCTATTATCATTAAAACATTCTATCTAATTAAATTCAATAAATATTTGGAATTAATCGAATTATCAAAATGTGAACCTTATTAAAAAACCTGACTGCTTTAATCATGCAGTCAGGTTTTATTATTATAAAATTCGAATTACGCGACCATTAAATTTGCTCTTCCAATAGCCGCTGCTCATATTGGCAATAGCTACTCCTGTAGAGCTTTGAGAGCCAATAAATTTACCGCCGCCAACATAAATTCCTACATGCCCATCTTTCTTATAAGTATCAAAGAACACGAGATCCCCAGGTCTCATCTGACTAGAGGAAACTTGCTTGCCCACACTCTTTAATGACTCTGTATATGCCGGTAATTTAACGCCTACTTGAGAATAAGCCCATGAAACGAAACCAGAACAATCAAATCTCCCGTTAGCAATATCAGAAGCAGATCTACCGCCGCCAAAAACATAAACAGAGTTCCCTAAATACTTATATCCAGCTTTGATTACCGTATTGACATCACCTTTAGCAACAGGGGCTTCATTCTTAGCAGCAGGGGCTTCTTTGACTGGAGCACTTGGTGCTACATTTGCTGAAGCTTCCTTCGCATCATCGTTTGATCCGCTTGCTAAGTTTAAATTATATTGTGGAGCTTTCGGTTTTGCAGTTGTGTACTTGCTAGCTTCCAGTTTAGCCTGAATTTCTGCTTGTTTTGAAGCAAGCACACTATCTTGAATTTTTAAGTTAGCTTGAATAGCAGCAACTTCATTTTCTTTTGCTTGCAATTCTTTTTCTAATTGTGCATTTTGCTGCTTTTGTTCTTCCATTTGAGCCTGCATTCCTTCAAGCTCTACTTTCATATTTTGCAAATCAGAAAGTTTTTTCTCAACAGCTGATTTCTTTTCTTCTACAGCTTTCTTATCCGCATCATGTTGAGCAATAATATCTTGGTCTGCCTGAACGATCTTTGTTACCGCTCCTACTCTTTCAATGAAGTCACCAAAGCTAGTAGAACCAAGCAAAACTTCAACATATCCGATTTTACTATTGCCGTTTTCTTGATAGGAAACAGCACGCTCCTTTAAAATATTATTTCTTTTATCAATTCTTTCTTGGATTTCAGCTATTTCTGTTTTTAATTGTTCTACTTGTTCCTTCGTACTAATAATATCTTTTTCTGTTTTATTTATTAAATTATTATTATCTGTAATGGCTTGAATGACCCTTTTAATTTGTGCATTTAAGATAGCACGTTCTTCGAGAACAGCCGTTAATTCCTGTTCTGCCTTTGAAAGACTCGATTGAACATCAGATCTCTGTTTTTGAATTTCTGCTTTTTGACTATTTAAGGATGCTGCATCAACTGAAGGAATGGCAATAGCGCCAAGCCCAAGCATAAGTGTCGTATTTAATACTACAAGTTTCTTTTTCATCTATGTCCTGCCCCCAATTGTTAGTAGCTCTCGTTGCCCTTGGCATATGTATCTAGAAATGCGGAAGCGCCTGGCCCACCCCCGACAAGCAC
>NZ_JBALPC010000128.1:30209-30584 GCF_036965225.1 Bacillus sp. JJ1474
ACGTCGAGGGTAGGCGCTGTAGCTAGACATTTCTCAAATTCTAAAAAGTAATATTATTTACTATGTTCTATTATCAGCAAGTTATTTAACTATTTATAGATTGAATTATAACATGCTAATTTAACAGGACTATTTTAGTTATATTACAAAAATATTTCAATCAGCCCCATCCGTCGCCCAACTAAGGAAATCATTGGTAAAATATTATTAGAATATATGTTTTAAAACAAAAAAAGCTGATCATGCAGGCAAAGTATACTTTGCCTGCATGATCAGCCTATATAATAGAAGAAACTAGATTTAGCTCATACTCATTTCGAGTTCTTCAATTCTCTTTTCTAAATATTTTCGATCCTTTTGTGCATGGAACGTTTC
>NZ_JBALPC010000129.1:0-3923 GCF_036965225.1 Bacillus sp. JJ1474
CATATGATTTGGTCTTTTATTATTCTTGTTATATAAATTATTTACATTTAGACTTGTAGAACAGGAATACGGAGCACCAACAGAACTTAATTATCCCGCTATTATTATACGCTGGCAGCTGGTATTCTAGAGAGAATTCCAACATATAAAGATCAAATTATTCAACTGACTAAGGATTTTATGTTTCGATTGGATTGTGGCTTTCTATTTTCCTTAAAGGAATCCAGAAAAGGCTTCCTTCACTATCCATTCGTTACGGTCTAATGGACGTTGATTATGATTATGTACCAATCTAAAATATTTTTGTTAGCAAGACCTTTAACTAGGCCTTTAGTCAAAAGGTATAGAGCCAGGTCCTCTAGAATCTTTAAATACAACCATGCAGCATATAAAATACGCCTATCTACCAATAGAAATTTGCAAGCTAATCTAGTATTCTTTAATACTAAAAACAAATAATGAAGACGAAACATTTAGTGTGAAAATAATAGAAGAGAAATCGGGAGGTATGATTATGTTAGAGTTCGAAGGATATATAGACGAAAACGCCAAAATTAAGGTAATTGGAGTTGGCGGCGGGGGAAACAATGCCGTGAACCGGATGATTGAGGACGGTGTAGAGGGCGTTGAGTTTATTGCCGTTAACACGGATGCTCAGGCTCTTAAACAATCGAGGGCAGAGATTACGATGCAGATTGGCTCTAAGTTGACAAGAGGCTTAGGGGCGGGCGCAAACCCGGAGGTAGGAAGGAAGGCAGTTGAAGAAAGTAAAAAACAGATCCAAGAATTATTAAAAGGCGCTGACATGGTTTTCGTCACAGCTGGAATGGGTGGTGGCACAGGAACAGGAGCAGCGCCTGCTATTGCAAAAATTGCCCGTGAACTTGGTGCCTTGACGATTGGAGTGGTCACGCGTCCATTCAAATTCGAAGGGCGCAAGCGTTCTGCCAATGCGGCCAGCGGCATTGAGCTCATGAAGGAAGCCGTAGACACATTAATTATTATTCCCAATGATCGCCTGTTGGAGATAGTCGATAAAAAAACACCTATGGTTGAAGCTTTCCGTGAAGCAGATAATGTTCTTCGCCAAGGGGTTCAAGGGATTTCGGATTTAATTGCTTTGCCGGGTTTGATCAACCTTGATTTTGCAGACGTGAAAACGATTATGTCCAATCAAGGAACAGCCCTAATGGGAATCGGTTTAGCCAAAGGAAAAGATAGAGCCATTGAAGCCGCAAAGGCAGCCATTGAAAGTCCTTTACTTGAAACATCTATCACAGGCGCCCGTGGTGTATTAATGAACATTACAGGCGGCAGTGATTTAAGTTTATTTGAAGTCCAAGAGGCCGCAAGCATCGTTGCTTCTGCTTCAGACGATGAGTTAAACATGATTTTTGGCTCTGTGATTAACGAGAACTTAAAAGATCATATTTTAGTAACCGTAATAGCGACAGGTTTTACAGAAAAGGATATTCCACCATCAAAACTGGCTCCCCCTGCAAAAGAAGGGATATCGGACGCGCGTCTAGAAGTACAACATGCCTATGCTCATAGAATTGAGCGTGAAGGAAACCCTCAAAATGATAGGAAACAACCGCAGCCGTCAATCGAATCTCTAGATATCCCTGCCTTTTTACGTAATCGAAGAAACCGGTGATTAAGAAATGACTTTTTATGTTCACTTACATTATAGCTGATCATAGATTTGAAGAACGTAGTTATGTAAGTGGATGGTTGATTAATCATGAAAGGTGCTGGATCGTTAATGAATCAGTATTTGACGATGAAAGAACTAAAAGATGCACTACCAGAGCTCGTATCGGTTAACAATGAACTTACAAACATGAAGAAACTAGTCAGCTTTTTGGTTCAACAAAATGAGCAATCTCGCCTCCAGCAGAATAAGGTTAGAGAACAAAATCAGCAACTTATTCATGAAGTACAAGAATTAAGACAAACAATTGAGGAAATTATGACAGAACAGAAAATGGAACATGAAAAAGTTGCTTCACAATTAGAATGGATCATAGCTACGCAGCAAAAAAGCGTGGAAACAAAGAAAAGTAAATGGCTTTGGCAAAAGTTATTTGAGTAAAAAGATTACCACTTTGACCATTGAGAGGGATTCGAAACCCATCAAAAGCATCTCACAAGTCCATGCATATGTCCTCAGAAAAGAACAAGTCGCCTAGCCTATCTATATTGATATTGGGTACAAATAACCAACTTATTTTCGCTTTTATAGGACAAGTTGGGATCTGGGAAGGCTGAATGTAAGGAGGCGATGTATGGATGGAGACGTTTGAAGCGTTGTCGTTGATGATTAGCTTTGGGATGTTGGTAATCGCCGTTCTGCAGTTTAAAGATAAGGATAAAAATTCTTGAACACGCTGAAAAAAGCGTGTTTTTTTGTGAATAATTAATCCTTTATAAAAAGAAACGTTTATTCTTTTCATATTTCCAATACTTTCTTTAACATCCTCAAAGATTATAGCAAGCAAGTCAAACCATGAAGCTCCTTCCTGAAACGGGTTATTCTTATTAAAGATATTTTAGAACCTGTTTTAATAGACAGCATTCCAATGAAAACCAAAAAGAATGAAAGGCTTGATTGCCTTTTTTGTTTATCTTCATGAATCTTTCGACACTGCCGAAAGGTTTTTTTATATTCTATAAGGTTTAATGCTTAGGAAGATAAAGGCTTTGTTTCAATATGAGAATTTTATGAGTCAAATGATTGTTAGCTTATTGAAACGGTCGTAACACAATTATAAAGTGCTTGTTCTTTTTCTCGGAATATTCTGTGTTAAGATTGACATCGATTGTTAGATCAGAGATAGGAGGTTATGAAGTGTTAAAATACTTGTTTTCATTGATTGCAGCAATAACCCTCTGGTGTTCCATCGGTGCTGACACCCAAGCGAAGGAAGTAGTTGTAAAGAAAGGAGATACACTTTGGGCAATTGCCAATAGACATAATGTTTCAGTCCAAGAACTTAAAAAATGGAATGGGCTATCTACAGAACTCATCCAACCAAATGATAAACTTGAAGTTTCTCCAGAAAAATATTACATAGTTGAATCTGGCGATACACTCTGGAATATTGCTCAAACATATCGTGTTACCTTAGAAGATCTAAATGAATGGAATAACTTAAATTCTGATCTTATTAGACCAGGATTAAAGCTCATTATTTTTCCAAATTCAGCTGCTCAGTCAGCCGTTCAATCTAAAACCCTTTCGGTTACTGCAACTGCTTATACAGCTTATTGTGAAGGCTGCACTGGTATAACTAAAACAGGAATTAATTTAATAGCGAATCCGGATCAAAAAGTGATCGCGGTTGATCCCAAGGTTATTCCGTTAGGATCTAAGGTTTTTGTTGAAGGCTACGGTTATGCAACTGCTGAAGATATTGGCAGTGCAATTAAAGGGAATAAAATTGATCTGTTTATTCCCACATTAGAATCAGCCTTACAATGGGGTAGAAAGCAAGTAAATGTAACCATAATAGATTAATAACTTCGGACCACTGGTATTGTGGTCCATTTTTAAAATGTTTTTTAAGATATCTTACAAAATGCCTTTATGAGATTTTGGAAACATTGTATCCTATCGTTTTCGTCAAGTAAATAAGTATTGAAAATTTCATTTTCTAACATTGAAATGATTCTCACGGTCACATCTTCCTTATGCGAGCCTCTTACTCTATCGTTACCAAGTAGGCATAATATTTCTCTTTCATAGTATTCGACAGTTCCAAATAACACAGTCGACAAAGTATTCACCCCCAGAACAGTACAATAAATCAACTTCTAACTACTAATTTGCTCTGATTAGATTCTAATCTATTAATTACAGAATATTAACTTTACCATTCAGCATTGTGATCATACGACTTTAAAATGGGAAATTCAACATT
>NZ_JBALPC010000130.1:0-5926 GCF_036965225.1 Bacillus sp. JJ1474
CGATTTTCTCCTTTAGTACTCCATCACTAAATATATATTTTTCCTATTCCCTCTTCACCAGTCACAGTGTACAAAAAACTAAGTATTTTTAGTGCACTTTGTTCAAAATAAAACATCATGAAGTAAAAGCTGTTGAAATGGATTACAAAATAGGAAAAGTTTGAAAAATATGCAATGAAATGTTTGGAACCTTCTGGAATAATTTTGACCACCTGCCTAAAAGCATCATATAAAAAAAGTTTAGGGGCATTTTAAATTGAATACCTTTAATATGTACAAAAATTAATTTATTATGAAGCCCCATTTTTGTAGTGTATAACACGAGTGTGTGAATGATGAATTTCACAATGAACCTAGAAAATTTTTTTTTATTAAAAATGATCTGTTCAGAAAATATTAAAAATTCAAGACATAGCAAGGTTTAACTCACTAGGAATAGGACTTTTTTAGTGCAAATCCCATCTTTAGCCAGTATATTCCCATTCACCATTCGTCCTCCTTATTGTAGAATGGTAAGGGGGGGTTGTGAAATGAAGTTACAGGCTGGGTTATGGCAGCAGCAAACATTAAAGTTAACAATGACTCAAGAACTGACTCAGGCAATTGCCTTGTTGCAGTATAATACGCAGGAGCTTTCTGAATTTCTGGAGAATAAAGCATTGGAAAATCCTTTATTGCAAATTGAAACAGGGAACGTTCAAGCGATGGACCCCCGCTTTGACCGAGCAAAGCCTGCTAAGAAAAAAATAGAAAAAGATAAACAACATTGGATTGAACAGATTGGAAAAATAGAACCTTATTTAGATGAACATATTAAGTCTCAGCTTGACTTTAAGCTTGTTCATTCGATTCAAAACGGGGAAAAGGTTTTTGATTATCTTATTGAGTGCTTGGATGAAAACGGTTACTTGCGAGTGGAAATGAGTGAGGTGGCGGCCCGTTTTCGGATCTCTGAGGAAGAAGTTGATAAGGCCATTACCCTTTTGCAGGGAGTAGAGCCGGCTGGGATCGGCGCACGGAACCTGCAGGAATGCATTCTTTTGCAATTAAAAAGGAAACAGCCAAGAAATGATTTGGCTGAAGAAATAATAGAAAAGTATTTTAATAGTTTTGCGGACAAAAAGTGGAGAGACATCTCCAAAGAACTTGGGGTAAAGATGTCAGAGATTCAAGAGGTCTTTGATTTCATTCAAACATTAAATCCAAGACCGGCGGCTTCCTTTCAGCATGAGAAGTCTGCCTATATTGTTCCGGATGTGATTATTGATTGGGATGGAAGCTCGTTTTCTGTAAGTGTCTTTGATGAAGCTTTGCCGAAAATTAGCTTTAATAATGACTATTTTAAAAAGTTTTCATCCAATAAAGATAAACAGGTTAAACGTTTTTTACAGGATAATCAACAGGATTATTTCTGGATTATGAGAAGCATCGAGCAGAGAAAAGAAACATTAACAAAGGTTTCCTTGAAGATTGTTGAGAAGCAGCAGGAATTTTTCATTAAAGGCCCTGCCTATTTAAAGCCGATGATCATGAAGGAGATTGCGGATGAGCTTGATATTCATGAGTCAACGGTTAGCCGGGCTGTTAGGGAAAAGTATGCCCAAACCGCTTTTGGCACCTTAGAATTAAGATCCTTTTTCTCAAGTACGATTAAAACGACTTCTGACGAAAATACATCGTCTAAACAAGTAAAAACGATTATAAGCCAGCTCATTGATGGCGAAAATAAACAAAAGCCTTTGTCTGATCAAGAATTAGTGCAGCTGTTGAAGGATCAGGAAGGCATGGTTGTATCAAGAAGAACGATAGCGAAGTACCGGGACCAGCTGGGAATCCCGTCTTCCTCAAAGCGAAAACGATATGATTGATGGAAAAGGAGAAGAGCGGTGAACAAACGTACTCTAGTGTTTTATACACGAAATCGCTGTCCTCTATGTGATAAAGCGAAGTCGATTATTATGGAATTAAAGGAAGAATGGAATTTCCATTATAAAGAAATAGATATTGATACGAGTGATGATTTGACTGAAAAATATGGACTAATGATCCCAGTTGTTGAAATTGATGGATCCGAGGTTCAATACGGACAAATTGATAATTGGACGATAGAAGAAGCCCTTAAAGAATAGTTGAACTATTCGATTGCCCCTGCTAAAATAAAATTAGAGCATGGGTGATTTTTTTTATCCTAAGTGGGACACGATATGACTATGTGGGACATATAATGTCCATAGGAGGTAAAGGGGCAAAAAAATGAACTCGATTATCGATATTCAGAAAAGATTATTACCCGATTTACTGACCATTATGCAAAAAAGGTATCAAATCCTCCATTATATAGGTTTAATGGAGCCGGTAGGGAGAAGGAGTTTAGCTGTTAGCCTTAACTTGACCGAAAGAGTGCTAAGAAGTGAGGTTGAATTTTTAAAAGACCAGAGTCTGCTAGTGAGCACTAGTGCAGGGATGAGTTTGACCTCCGATGGCAAAGATCTCCTTAATCAGCTCCGAGAAGTATTGAGGGACATAACAGGTATTCAGGCTATGGAGGATAAGCTTCATCAAACGCTTAACATTCAAAAAATTATTATTGTGCCAGGCGACAGTGAAGAATCTCCATGGGTAAAAAGTGAGCTTGGCAGAGCAGCGGCTGCTTATATGAAATCAAACCTCAAAAGAAAAGATTCTATCGCAGTTACCGGCGGTTCAACGATGGCTGCTGTCGCTGATAGGTTAACACCAGAGTTTACTGAATTTGATTTGCTTTTTGTACCGGCAAGAGGTGGAATCGGTGAGGATGTAAAAAATCAAGCTAATACGATATGTGCTGCAATGGCAGATAGAACGAAATCCAGCCATAGAGTTCTCTATGTTCCTGACCAGGTCAGCCAGGAGATGTACAGCACCATGATAAGAGAGCCGGAAATAAAAGAGGTCTTAGGATTAATCAAGTCTGCCAGCATGGTTTTACATGGAATTGGAGACGCTATAGTAATGGCAGAACGCCGAAAAACAAGTAAAAATGACATGGAATTAATCGTTAAAGAACAGGCTGTAGGAGAAGCATTTGGATATTACTTTAATGAAGCCGGCCATGTGGTACATAAAGTACAGACCATTGGACTTCAGCTTCAGGACTTAATTCATATTCCCCATATCCTTGCTGTCGCAGGAGGGGCTTCAAAGGCAAAAGCAATTGCCTCCTATTTGAAACAAGCGCCATCATCTACCGTTCTTATAACAGATGAAGGAGCTGCAAATGAGTTAATGAAGAATTTAAATATATAAATGCATTTTGGGAGGAATTATCATGACAGTAAAAGTTGGCATTAATGGGTTTGGAAGAATAGGCCGTGTTGTATTTCGTGCAGCTTTAAACAATCCAAATGTAGAAATTGTGGCAGTTAACGATTTAACAGATGCGAATATGCTGGCACATCTTTTAAAATACGATTCTGTTCATGGAACACTAAATGAAGAAGTACTAGTTGATGGAGAATACTTAGTAGTAGGCGGACATAAAGTAAAGGTGATTGCAGAACGAGATCCGGCAAACCTTGGCTGGGGAGACCTTGGCGTAGAAGTGGTTGTTGAATCCACAGGGCGTTTTACAAAACGCGAGGACGCAGCGAAGCATTTAGAAGCTGGTGCGAAAAAAGTGATTATCTCTGCACCTGCATCCAATGAGGATATCACGATTGTCATGGGCGTAAACCATGAAAAATATGATCCTGCTAATCACCATGTGATTTCAAATGCTTCTTGTACAACAAACTGCTTAGCCCCATTCGCGAAAGTTTTAAGTGACAAATTTGGCATTAAACGCGGGATGATGACAACCATTCACTCTTATACAAATGATCAGCAAATTCTTGATCTGCCACATAAGGACTATCGCCGTGCCCGCGCAGCTGCTGAAAACATGATTCCAACAACGACTGGGGCTGCAAAAGCAGTATCACTCGTGCTGCCTGAACTGAAGGGCAAACTAAATGGAGGTGCAGTTCGCGTTCCGACTCCTAACGTATCTTTAGTTGATTTAGTAGCTGAGCTTGAAAAAGAAGTAACAGCTGAAGAAGTAAATGCCGCATTTAAAGCAGCTTCTGAAGGTGAACTAAAGGGGATCTTAAGCTACAGTGAACTGCCTCTCGTTTCTAGAGATTATAATGGAGATCCAAGCTCATCTACAATTGATGCCCTTTCAACTATGGTGTTAGAAGGCAATATGGTTAAAGTCATTTCTTGGTACGACAATGAAACTGGTTATTCCCACAGAGTGGTAGACTTAGTTGATTATATTGCACAAAAAGGAATCTAGATTGTTAATTGCCGCAAGTGCCTAAATATATTGGAAATAAACATAACAAACGACTATAATGATAAAGGGAAAAGAGGAGCTGGGAATAAAACCACTCTTCTTTTTTATAGGCAGTTTTTTTAATACATAATAAGTTTTACCTTATAGACTAGCATTGCTAAGAGGAGGTTCCTTTTCTATGAACAAAAAGAGCGTAAAAGATGTGGAGTTACAAGGAAAACGAGTTTTTTGCCGTGTCGACTTTAATGTACCGATGGCGGATGGCAAAGTAACAGACGAAACGCGAATCCGCGCAGCCCTTCCAACGATTAAATACTTAATGGACCAAGGAGCTAAAATCATTTTAGCTAGCCACCTTGGACGCCCGAAAGGAAAAGTGGTTGAGGAGTTACGCCTGACTCCAGTTGCAGACCGCTTATCAGAGCTTCTAGGAAAAGATGTGAAAAAAGCAGAAGAGGCTTACGGTGACACCGTGAAGGAATTGATTAACTCCATGGAAGAAGGCGATGTAATTTTATTAGAAAACGTTCGTTTCTATCCTGGCGAAGAAAAAAATGATCCTGAACTGGCAAAAGCTTTTGCAGAAATAGCAGATATCTACGTCAATGACGCGTTCGGTGCTGCTCACCGCGCCCATGCTTCAACTGAAGGAATTGCTCATTATCTGCCTGCAGTATCAGGACTTTTAATGGAAAAAGAACTGAATGTTCTTGGAAAGGCTTTATCGAATCCTGAACGTCCTTTCACTGCCATTATTGGTGGCGCGAAAGTAAAGGATAAAATTGATGTGATCGAAAATCTGCTTGATAAAGTGGATAATTTAATTATTGGCGGCGGGTTGGCTTTTACTTTTGTTAAAGCAAAAGGACATGAAATCGGCAACTCTCTTTTAGAAGAAGATAAAATTGAATTAGCCAAATCCTTTATGCAGAAGGCTGAGGAAAAGGGCGTTAAATTTTATATGCCGATTGATGCGGTAATAGCTGATGAATTTTCACAAAATGCAAATGCTAAAACGGTAGAAATCAATGAGATTCCAGAAGGATGGATGGCTCTTGATATCGGTCCAAAGACAGCTGATCTATATAGCGATGTTATTCATGGCTCTAAGCTAGTCATTTGGAATGGACCAATGGGTGTGTTTGAGTGGTCTAAGTTTGCTAACGGAACAAGAACTGTGGCGGAAACGCTAGCAGAAGCTAACGAAACATATTCTGTCATTGGCGGCGGAGATTCAGCCGCTGCGGTTGAAAAGTTCTTCCTTGCTGACCGCATGAGCCATATTTCAACAGGCGGCGGGGCTTCTCTAGAGTTTATGGAAGGCAAAGCTTTACCAGGTGTTGTTGCGTTGAATGATAAATAAGGAAAGTAGTTACGGAGTACTCATAACTACCTTCGACATGAAAAAACCGTGGAGAAGGTAGTTATGGCTCGTTCATAACGCCGTTTGGCAGGAAAAAATCATTGTGAAGGTAGTTAAGGCCAGTTCATAACGCCCTTCGACATGAAAAAAACGAGGCGAAGGAAGTTAAGGAGCGTTCAAAACGCCCTTTGTCATGAAGAAAGAGTGAGGAAGGTAGTTAAAGAGTGTACATAACGCCCTTCGACAAG
>NZ_JBALPC010000130.1:5999-16035 GCF_036965225.1 Bacillus sp. JJ1474
CAAGAAAAAAGCGTGAGGAAGGTAGTGTTCATAACTCCTTTCGGCAAGAAAAAAGCGTGAGGAAGGTAGTTAAGGAGCATTCATAACACCCTTCGACAGGAAATATCCGTATCAAAGGCAGTTATAACGCCCCCGAACGGTGAACCCTAAATTTTTTTATCAAAAAAGGATGTGCCAGCATGCGTAAACCAATTATTGCAGGAAACTGGAAAATGCATAAAACCCTTTCAGAGGCGAAAGCATTTTTTGAAGAAATCGATGGCTCGATTCCGGACCAAGATAAGGTTGAAACAGTAGTTTGTGCACCTGCTCTATTTTTGGAGGCATTAGTAGGCTATGGTGTAGGCATAGGTGCTCAAAATATGCATTTTGAGGAAAGCGGTGCTTTTACAGGAGAAATCAGTCCTGCAGCACTTGAGGATATCGGCGTCACGTATGTCATTCTCGGTCATTCGGAGCGCCGTGAAATGTTCAATGAAACTGATGAGGCTGTCAATAAAAAGACTTTGGCTGCGTTCAAATACAATCTAACGCCAATCGTCTGTGTTGGTGAAACACTGGAACAGCGTGAGAACGGGGAGACAATGGCGTTTGTTGGTTCCCAGGTTGAAAATGCATTAAAGGGTTTGTCTGAAGAACAAGTCAAACAAACAGTGATTGCCTATGAGCCAATTTGGGCGATTGGTACGGGGAAATCCTCAACAGCGGAGGATGCAAATGAAGTATGTGCCCATATTCGCCAAGTAGTGAGAGATCAATTTTCACAGGCTGCTGCTGAAGCGTTACGCATTCAATATGGGGGCAGTGTGAAGCCCGCTAATATTAAAGAATATATGGCTCAACCAGATATTGATGGGGCTTTAGTAGGCGGAGCAAGTCTTGAGGCGCAATCCTTCCTGCAATTATTGGAGGCAGGGAAGTATGAGTAAATCCCCGGTAGCTTTAATTATTCTTGATGGATTCGGCTTAAGGGCAGAGCATAAAGGAAATGCCGTTTATCAGGCGAAGAAGCCGAATTTTGAACGGTTCTGGAATACATACCCGCATTCCACGTTAACGGCATCCGGAGAAGCGGTTGGTCTGCCTGAAGGACAAATGGGCAATTCTGAAGTAGGTCATCTAAATATTGGAGCCGGCCGGATTGTGTATCAAAGCTTAACTCGAGTCAACGTGGCCATTCGCGAAGGCAAATTCGATAAAAATGAAACATTCTTAAAAGCGATGGACCATGTGAAAAAGAATGGCACCAACTTACATATTATGGGTTTGCTGTCGGATGGAGGCGTCCATAGTCATATCAGTCATCTGTATGCACTCCTGCATCTTGCCGCAGAAGAAGGCGTAAAGAACGTCTTTGTTCATGGTTTTTTGGATGGACGTGACGTTGGCCCGCAAACAGCAGGAGGCTACATAAAAGCAGCAGAGGAAAAAATGAAGGAATACGGTGTTGGAAAATTTGCTACCATTTCTGGCCGGTATTACTCCATGGACCGGGATAAGCGCTGGGAGCGGGTTGAAAAATCCTATCGCTCCATGGTATACGGTGAGGGTCCAACATATTCTAAGGCGGTCGATTTGGTGGAGGATAATTATAGTCATGGGATTTTTGACGAATTCGTCCTTCCATCTGTCATAACGCAAGAAAATGGAGAGCCTGTTGCAACGATTCAAGATAATGACGCGGTTATTTTCTATAATTTCCGTCCGGACCGGGCGATCCAAATTTCGAACACCTTTACGAATAAGGATTTCCGTTCATTTGATCGGGGGACAAAGCATCCGGAGAATCTTTTCTTCGTATGTTTGACTCATTTTAGTGAAACTGTAGACGGATATGTAGCATTTGAGCCGAACAACTTAGATAACACGCTAGGAGAGATTATTTCTCAGAATGGCTTAAAGCAGCTGCGAATTGCAGAAACGGAAAAGTATCCTCATGTGACGTTTTTTATGAGCGGCGGTCGTGAGGCGGAATTCCCTGGTGAAGAGAGAATCTTGATTAATTCGCCAAAGGTTGCAACATATGACTTAAAACCCGAAATGAGCGCTTATGAAGTAACAGATGCCTTATTGAAGGAAATTGAAGCGGATAAGTTTGATGCGATTATCTTAAACTTTGCCAATGCCGATATGGTCGGTCACTCCGGTATGCTCGAGCCAACGATTAAGGCTGTAGAAACGGTTGATGAATGTTTAGGAAAAGTTGTGGATTCCATTATTGCAAAAGGCGGAAAAGCGATTATTACAGCCGATCATGGAAATGCAGATGAAGTGGTAACACTTGATGGCCACCCGATGACCGCCCATACGACCAATCCTGTGCCTGTTATTGTGACGGCAGCTGGAATTGAGCTGCGTGATGGCGGAATCCTTGGTGATCTGGCGCCAACTATACTTGATTTGCTAGGGCTGGAGAAACCAGCTGAGATGACTGGAAAGACGCTTGTGAAAAAATAAATTTTTTACTACTAAAAAAAAGATTTTAAAGGAGAGAAAAGATATGCCATATATCCAACATGTTTACGCTCGTGAAGTATTAGATTCCCGCGGTAATCCAACTGTAGAGGTAGAAGTCATTACAGAGTCTGGTTTCTTTGGCCGTGCCATTGTTCCATCTGGTGCATCAACAGGTGAATACGAAGCAGTTGAGCTTCGTGACGGTGACAAATCCCGTTACCTTGGAAAAGGTGTTCAAAAAGCGGTTAATAACGTAAATAATATTATTGAAGAAGCGCTTATCGGCATGGATGTGACGGATCAGGTTGGCATTGACCGCACGATGATCGAATTAGACGGTACTGAAAATAAAGGCAAGCTTGGCGCGAATGCTATTTTGGGCGTATCTATGGCTGCAGCACACGCGGCTGCTGAGTCTGTGGGTCTTCCTTTATATCGCTATCTTGGCGGCTTCAATGCAAAGCAGCTTCCGACACCAATGATGAACATTATTAACGGAGGATCACACGCTGATAACAACGTAGATTTCCAAGAATTCATGATTATGCCTGTTGGAGCGCCTACTTTTAAGGAAGCAATCCGCATGGGTACTGAGGTTTTCCATGAATTGAAGAAGGTTCTTTCAGGTAAAGGCCTTAACACGGCTGTTGGGGATGAAGGCGGTTTTGCACCGAACCTTGGCTCAAACCGTGAAGCTTTAGAAGTGATTATCGAAGCAATCCGCAACGCTGGATACGAAGCTGGGAAAGATATTTACTTAGCAATGGATGTAGCTTCTTCTGAATTCTACAATAAAGAAACAGGCAAATACGATTTAGCTGGCGAAGGCCGCACAGGCTTAACTTCTCAAGATATGGTGAGCTTCTATGAGGAGTTAGTTAATGAGTTCCCAATTATCTCCATTGAAGACGGCTTAGATGAAAACGACTGGGAAGGTCATAAACTTTTAACAGAGCGCATTGGCGGGAAAGTTCAGCTAGTTGGAGATGACCTTTTTGTAACAAATACGAAGAAGCTTGCTCAAGGAATTGAGCAGGGTGTCGGCAACTCCATTCTAATTAAAGTGAACCAAATCGGTACATTAACAGAAACGTTTGAAGCGATTGAAATGGCGAAACGTGCAGGCTACACAGCCGTTGTTTCCCACCGTTCAGGCGAAACAGAAGATGCCACAATTGCTGACATCGCTGTAGCAACAAACGCTGGACAAATCAAAACAGGCTCTATGTCACGTACGGATCGTATTGCAAAATATAATCAATTACTCCGCATCGAAGACGAGCTTGGCGATTTAGCGGTATATGGTGGATTGAAGAGTTTTTATAACTTGAATAAGTAACTAGTAGGAGGTGACTGCGGGGACAGTCACCTTTTCTATATGAAGTGACCGATATAGTTGATGAACTGACCGATATATCAAAAAAGTGACCGATATAATAGTGAAGCTGACCGATATATCATCAAAACTGACCGATATCTCTACTTAAAAGGATGTCAAGGTGATAAATACGGCCTTTATTTGAACCGGAATGAGGTAAATTCATAGAAAATAATAACTTTTTTGCAATATCCGCGGAAGAAATTTGCAAAAACTCCCGAAATTGCTGATTTGTAATCGAAGAATCTATTAAAAGACAGTAATCTAATAAAGCTTGTTGGTGGGCAGCCTTATCTTTGAGCTTACATATGGAACAGAACCATGTTCCGTATATACGGTTCATTGGTGAAGCCTTACAATTTGGGCATTGAACACCTGTTATTAAGGTGGATACAGAAATTTTGTATTTCTCCAGCACGTTGACTTTTTCAGGCGTGTGGCTATTAACTAGAAGCTTGGTTATTCTTATTATCTCCCGCTTTGTTAATTTCTCTCCCGTAAATGATTTTTGCATTTTTTCAATACGATCCAATAATTCATGGGCATGTAAGACTACTTTAAAAGCTACATGATTTTTTGGATCTGTTTTTATGACGGTAGTCGGGTTGCTAATGACAACTAAATATTCAATAGGAATTGAAATGTTTCGCTGGTGCAGCCAATATCTTAATTCTCTCTTCTGCCTTTCAGCTTGTGTAATGGGATCCAAAAATCCATCTTCATTGTCATTCAAATATCGGATAAGCTGTTTAAATTTGGAATCAAAAAAGAGGGTCCCGCTAATATTCTTTGTTTCAAGTATGAGGGCAAATGTGGGGGATAGAATAAAGGTATCTATCTGGAAGTATTCGTGTCCGTTGGATAGGCGAAGATTTTTGACAATGGTGAATTCTTTGTCAGTAAGAATATTAATGTAATAATCAGTAGCCACTTCACCGCGGAAGCCTGCTTTTCGCTTTGCTAAATCTTTTTCAATTAGTGGCCGCTTTTCAAAATTCGGTGGCAGCCTATTCAATAATGCTTCACAAGCTAGAATTTTAAGGGGAATGGTTCTTTCTTTTACAATCAACATGTTCACTCCTTATTTAATATACATATATCTTCAATCTTAATATAAGAATTCCTCTTTTTTAAATTACCATTTGTAAATCCCGTGCCGTACTATTGTACATCTTACAAAAATATGATAAATTTAAAATATTGTAGTTGTGCGTTTTCAGGAGGTGGCCTTGATGCATACATTATTTATTGTTTTATTAGCGATTGTTTCTGTCGGACTTATACTTGTGGTGCTTCTTCAATCTGGTAAAAGTGCTGGTCTTTCCGGTGCAATTTCAGGAGGAGCGGAACAGCTTTTTGGGAAGCAAAAAGCACGCGGTCTTGATTTAATTCTACACCGCATCACAGTTGTTCTTTCTGTTCTATTCTTTATTCTGACTATTTTAGTTTCGTATTTCGCATTATAAAAAATTGCCTGGCCTTACGAAGGTCAGGTTTTTTTTCGTTTGTTAAAGATGGTTTTTATTGGATTGTAATCCCTTGGTTTGTTAAAAATATAGATAATCAAGTTAATCAAACGTTTGTTTATACGCTTTTAAACAAACGTTTAGTTAAGAAAAAAGGAGTCTTACATAATGAAGATTGTAGCACCGAAGCCGTTTACCTTTGGAAATGGAAAACGAGCAGTATTGCTGTTGCATGGATTTACAGGGAACACAGCGGACATGAGAATGCTTGGACGTTATCTTGAAGGGAAAGGGTATACCTGCCATGCGCCACTTTATAAAGGACACGGGGTTCCGCCGGAGGAACTGATTTCTACGGGACCTGATGACTGGTGGGAAAATGTCATGGAAGGGTACGAGTTTTTGAAAAATAAAGGCCATCAGGAGATAGCTGTGTGCGGCTTGTCATTAGGCGGCGTATTTTCACTAAAATTGGGTTACACTGTACCTATAAAGGGAATTACTACGATGTGTGCGCCGATGTATATAAAAAGCGAAGAAGTGATGTATGAAGGAATTCTGCAATATGCCCGGGAATATAAAAGGCTGGAAGGAAAAACCGAAGAGATCATTGAGCAGGAAATGACTGAATTCTGTAAGACGCCAATGAAAACATTAAAGGCTCTGCAAAATCTGATCTCGGATGTCCGTCAGCATGTGGATACAGTTTATTCACCGACATTTGTTGTACAGGCACGGCATGATCACATGATTAATACAGACAGTGCCAATATTATTTATAACGCAGTCGAAACAGATTTAAAGCAGCTGAAATGGTACGAAGAATCTGGGCATGTCATTACTTTCGATAAAGAGAAAGATTTGCTGCATGAAGACGTCTATCAGTTTTTAGAAAGACTTAATTGGGAAGAATAATAGAAACGAACCTCGAGAGGGAGGGAAAAGTAAATGGAAAATATTCAACAGATCATTGACAAGCTTCTCTATTATATGAAGGATGAAGCCTACAAGCCATTGACGGTCCAAGAAATGGAGGCGGCATTTGGAATTGAGGATTCATCCGATTTCAAGGACTTCGTCAAGGCATTAGTACAAATGGAAGAAAAAGGGCTTGTTGTAAGAACAAGAAGCAATCGTTACGGACTGCCGGAAAAAATGAATCTGATCCGCGGTAAGTTAACGGGTCATGCAAAGGGTTTTGCCTTCGTCATACCTGAAGAGCCAGGGATGGATGATATTTTTATTCCGCCAAATGAAACGAACAACGCGATGCATGGAGATATCGTCCTAGCACGAGTCAGCTCGGAAAGCTCAGGACAAAGAAGAGAAGGAACCATCGTCCGAATATTAGAACGTGGGATTCAGCAAATTGTTGGAACCTACACAGAGAGTAAGCATTTTGGTTTTGTTCTGCCTGATGATAAGAAGTTCACTAGCGATATTTTTATTCCGAAAAATGCATCCTTAGGGGCAGTGGAAGGTCATAAAGTGGTAGTGAAACTGACCACTTACCCAGAAGGAAGGAAAAGTGCAGAGGGAGAAGTCATTCAAATTCTTGGTCACAAAAATGACCCGGGTGTGGACATCCTGTCAATCATACATAAACACAATCTGCCAATGGCTTTTCCGGATGAAGTGATTAATCATGCAAATAGTACACCTGAAACAATTGCGGAAAGCGATCTAGAAAACCGCCGCGATTTAAGAAATGAAACGATTGTGACGATTGATGGAGCTGATGCAAAGGATTTAGATGATGCCGTTACCGTGACAAAATTAGCAAACGGAAATTACAAGCTCGGTGTACATATTGCTGATGTTTCACATTATGTGACGGAAGATTCCCCTATCGACCGGGAAGCATCTGACCGGGGAACGAGTGTCTATCTAGTCGATCGGGTGATACCGATGATTCCTCACCGTCTGTCAAATGGCATTTGTTCATTGAATCCGCAGGTGGACAGATTGACCTTATCATGCGAAATGGAAATTACCTCGAGTGGAGAGGTTATATCACATGAAATCTTCCAGAGTGTGATTAAAACAACGGAGCGGATGACGTATTCGGATGTGAATAAAATTCTTGAGGATCAGGATGAGGAACTGCTGAAGCGTTACGATCCGCTAATCCCAATGTTTCAGCTTATGGGAGAGCTTGCTCAAATTTTACGAGAAAAGCGGATGAAGCGCGGTGCCATTGATTTTGATTTTAAAGAGGCAAAAGTAATTGTGGATGAAGAAGGAAAGCCAAATGATGTTGTTCTTCGTGAACGTTCTACAGCAGAAAGGCTAATTGAAGAGTTTATGCTTGCTGCCAATGAAACGGTGGCTGAGCATTTCCATTGGCTGGATGTTCCGTTCATCTATCGTATACACGAGGATCCGAAAGAGGATAAGCTAAGAAGATTTTTCGAGTTTATTACGAACTTTGGTTATTTAGTTAGAGGAACGGCCAATGCTGTACATCCGCGGGCATTACAGGAAATAATCGAAGAGGTGCAAGGAAAGCCGGAAGAAATGGTAGTTTCGACGGTGATGCTTCGCTCGATGCAGCAGGCTAAATATTATCCGGAAAGCCTGGGACACTTCGGGCTGTCAACGGAGTTTTATACGCATTTTACTTCACCGATTCGCCGTTACCCTGACTTAATTGTCCACCGGTTAATCCGAACGTATTTAATTCAAGGCAAGCTAGATGCAACGACAAGAGAAAAATGGAATGTCCTATTACCGGATATTGCCGAGCATACCTCCAATATGGAACGAAGAGCAGTTGACGCGGAGCGGGAAACAGACGAGCTGAAAAAAGCTGAATATATGGAAGATAAAATTGGCCAAGAATATGATGGAATTATTAGCTCTGTTACGAACTTTGGGATGTTTGTTGAGTTGCCGAATACGATTGAAGGTCTAATTCATGTTAGTTATATGACGGATGATTACTACCGTTATGATGAACGCCATCTAGCAATGATTGGTGAACGTACAGGCAATGTCTTCCGAATCGGGGATGAAATTACGGTTAGAGTGATTAAAGTAAATAAGGAAGAGCGTTCTATCGATTTTGAGATTGTTGGCATGAAGGGGACCCCTCGGAGAAGGGATTCCAAAGAATTACCGAAGATTATCCGAACTGGCAGCAGCGAGCGAAAGCCTCGTAAAGGGAAATCTGAACAAGGCCAAGGAAAAAATAATAATGGCAAAGATTCAGGAAAAAGTCCAAGAAAGAAAAAGAAGTTTTACGACAATGCCCCAAAAGCGAAGAGAAAGAGTAAAAAGCGTTAGTTTATAATATTAGAGGGCCTTTATCAATTTTAGGCTCTCTTTTTCAATCCACCTAGGCTCTTAATTGAGCGAGCCTTGGAAATTTGCTACAATGAGGTTATCGAAAAATTCCTTTCTGCTAGTTAGCCCCCAAAAGGTTTTGTTCTTGCAGAAAAGAATGTAAGGGGGAAATGTCATGCCAAAGGGCGCAGGAAAAATGATTGCCCAAAATAAAAAGGCTTATCATGATTTTGCAATAGAAGAAACCTATGAAGCTGGAATTGTCCTTCAGGGAACTGAAATCAAATCTATTCGTGCAGGCAAAGTTAACTTAAAAGATTCGTATGCCAGAATTGAAAAAGGAGAAGTTTTTCTCATTGGGATGCATATTAGCCCATACGAACAGGGAAACCGCTACAACCATGATCCATTGCGGACAAGAAAGCTGCTTCTTCACGGAAAAGAAATCAGCAAATTGATCGGCGACACGAAGGAAATTGGTTATTCAATTGTTCCATTAAAGCTATATTTGAAAAACGGCTTTGCGAAGGTGTTAATCGGCCTTGCAAAAGGTAAGAAGAAATACGATAAACGTGAAGATCTGAAAAAGAAAGAAGCGAAACGTGAAGTAGACCGTGCTTTCCGCGAAAGACAGAAGATGTAGGATTGTTTTACAAAAACTTACAATTGAAATTGTGGTTAGATGTGCTATAATAATAACTGTCACGAGGCAGTGACACATAACTTTAGCTCAGCTAAACTTGAGCATTCCGTTAGTTGTCAGCATGCAGAATAAGCTTCGGTGCAGACCTTTTATAATGGGGACGCTACGGATTCGACAGGGATAGTTCGAGCTTAGGTCGCGAGTCGAGGGGATCGGCCTCGTTAAAACGTCAAAGCCTATAACTGGCAAACAACAAAACAACTTCGCTTTAGCTGCTTAATAGCGCTTAGCGGTTCGCCCCTCCATCGCCCATGTGGTAGGGTAGCGGACTCACTCTAAGTGGGCTACGCCGGATCTCACCGTCTGAGGGAAAAGGAAGAGCACAACCAGACTAGCTGACCGGACGCCTGTCGATAGGCATAAGGATCAGCGAAGCGCGAATATATCGACTACACTCGTAGAAGCTTAAGTGCCGATGTTTCTGGACGAGGGTTCGACTCCCTCCGTCTCCACCAAATACATATTTGGTGGTTTTTTATTTGTCTTGTGACTTAAACCATAAAAGTGTCAAGGTGACATCCTTATGCTTTAAAAAGGAAGGTTACATTCTTATGCTTTAAAAACACAGTTGAGTATCATAAAACTACACTTTTTGATTCATTACTAATAGTATTCATTATTAAGTATTGTTAAAGGCCATCTTTTGATGGTCTTTTTTATTTGATGTATGACGAAAGATATTTTAGGAGGAAAAGAACTCGTTATAGGTGTAGTTATATAAAAAAGATTGATCATTTAAAATAAAAT